>CAUQZY010000013.1:0-30121 GCA_963522395.1 uncultured Streptococcus sp. | reverse complement strand
GATCTGCAATGATATCTTTAAGAGTTTCTGGACCAAGGTCTAGCTCTTGCGCCATATCTTTGACTGAAAGCGACTTGAGTTTGCTTTGAGCATCTTCATTCAGGTTCTTGATATCCAAGCGTTTGAAGAGTTCCTTAACGGCAGTATAGTTCTCTGGGTGAACTCCTGTATTATCAAGGATATTGCTACTTTCAGGGATACGTAGGAAACCAGCAGCCTGCTCAAATGCCTTGGCTCCCAGACGAGGAACTTTCTTAATTTGAGCTCGTGAAGTGATTTTTCCTTCTTCTTCACGGTATTTGACGATATTTTCAGAGATGGTTTTATTGAGTCCAGCTACGTGTGAAAGAAGAGCTGGGCTGGCTGTATTGACATTGACACCGACTTGGTTCACCACGGTATCCACGACAAAGTCCAGACTTTCAGACAGTTTCTTCTGACTGACATCATGCTGGTATTGACCGACACCGATTGACTTAGGATCGATTTTGACCAATTCAGCAAGGGGATCCTGCAAACGACGGGCGATAGAAATAGCAGAGCGTTTTTCAACGGTCAAGTCTGGAAACTCCTGACGAGCAAGTTCGCTGGCAGAATAGACCGAAGCACCACTTTCATTGACGATAACATAGCTGACTTCAGGGAAATCTTTAAGAACTTCCGCCACAAAGGCTTCACTTTCACGACTAGCAGTACCATTTCCGATGGCAATGATTTCTACATAGTATTGACCAATCAGGTCCGCCAGATCTTTCTTGGCTTCTTCGATTTGACGAGCTGATGCTGGTTTGACAGGGTAAATAACCTGAGTTGTCAGCATTTTCCCTGTAGCATTAACGATAGCTAGCTTAGCACCTGTACGAAAGGCTGGGTCAAATCCAAGAACCACGCGTCCTTTCAGCGGAGCAACCAAGAGAAGATTGCGCAGATTATCAGAAAAGAGTTGAATAGCTCCCTCTTCTGCTTTCTCAGTTAATTCTGTCCGAATGCGACGCTCGATAGCAGGCAAGACCTTTTTCTTAACTGACTGCTGAACTACTTCATCTATATAGGCGTTTTTGACCTTGAAACGAGCAGCAAAGAAGGCAAGAATACGGTCCGTTGCATGTTCAAAACCGACCTTCAAGACACCTAGCTTCTCCCCACGATTGAGGGCTAAGGTACGATAACCTTGCATAGTTCCAACTGTCTCTGAAAAATCATAATAAATCTGAAAAACCTGCTTTTCATCAAGACTTTCATCCTTGACTTGAGAAGTGAGTTTAGAGTGTCTCAGCACCTCCTGATAAGTCATGGCGCGCAGTGTCACATCTTCCGATAAGGCTTCGACTAAGATATCAACTGCACCAGCCAAAGCTTCCTTACCAGTCATAAATCCTTCACAGACAAACTTCTCAGCTTCTTTCTCTAAGTCAGCTACATTCTGCAAAATCAGGCGAGCAAGAGGAAAGAGTCCTGCTTCACGGGCAATGGTTGCCTTGGTCCGACGTTTTTCCTTATAAGGAAGATAGAGTTCTTCAACGTCTGCTAATTTTTCGGCAGCTAAGATAGCTTCTTCCAATTCCTTGGTCAACTTACCTTGTTCTTGAATCTTAGCTAAGACAGCCTCCTTACGGTCGTTGAGGTTGGTCAGACTTTTATCCAAGTCAATAATGGCCTTAATCGCCACCTCATCCAGACTACCAGTCATGTCCTTGCGATAACGCGCGATAAAGGGAATAGTCGCCCCTTCAGCAGTCAAACTTAGAACGGTATCAATTTGCTTTAAAGTCACTCCCAAATCTTGGGAAATTTTTTCATATTTTTTATCCATGAATCTATTATACCACAAGCTAAACATTTCAAATTAACTCGTAGAACATTTCAAAAATATGTAGGGAATAGATTTATATGCTATAGCGCAATAACTGGTACTTAAAGAGCATTGCCGCCTTTTTTTAACCAAGCCATGATATCAAAAGTATTTAATGGATCAGACATAATAGCCAGTTCTGGAAGATGTTCCTGACCTGGAATAACACATTGACTTTTCAAATTTTTATATGGACGATTGACTAAAATTAATTTATTAGAATAAGGAAGATTATCCATCTTACTTAGAATTTCTTCACTGGCTGAATCTTTATTATCAAATTTAAAATATAGATTATCCCAATTTATGCGTTTTTTTCTTTTTTCCCACTTAGTCCGTGCTTCTTCAATACTAGAATAATGTAGAAAATGAATATCTATATCTCCTAAATGTCCCAAAGGATAAACTTCATGAGTCCAGCTCGGTGAAATAAGTTCCTCTTCGAAAACAAGTTCTTGTTCCATATAGTAACGAAAATCCTTTGTAAGTTTATAATAATCATCAGGGAGAATAAATAAACCAACAAAAGGTGTTCTATATTGAAAACCAAGTTGTTTATAAATTAATCCTCCAACACAATTATTACTTATAATCGAAAAATCTAATCTATCAAGGTCAAGAAAAGGGAAAATTCCTTTCTCTGCAGCTATCAACTTATGATAAACAATTTCAGAATCTAAATGTTCACCGTCATTTTTTAACCAAGCACTAAAATTTGCTAATTCTTGAATATACTGTTTTTTCGCTATTTCTATATCATAGTTTTCTAATACAGAGCAATCTTTGATTCTATTTTCATAATTTTCTAATATGATTTTGTAGGAGTCTTTTAGAGGTTTAGCATCTACAACAGGTTTATAGATATATGTCGGGAAATTAATATAGGTTGCAGTTTTAGAGTGAATATAAAGTCTCCAAATAAGGTTGTTTATATCAAATTGATTTATTTTTCGTAAAAGCTTACTATTGAATAATTTTCCGAATAATGAGCAATATTGTTTTCTAATTCGATGATCTGTATCATCCATCTTTTGTAAAACTTGAACATTCGTTAAATTTTCTGTCAACCAATTATCTCCCCAAGGATAAAAGTAAAATACTCCATCATTCAAATCAGCAAAATGACCAAGAACAACATCAGAATCGGATAATTTTATCGCATGATATATCTTTTCAAATGTCCAATCAAATAATGAATCATTTGAAGATAGAAACGTAACATAATCTCCTGTAATCATATCAGACAACTCAGCAAAAGAATTCTCATCTATAATCTTAATATTAAATGATAGATCCATCTGTTGGCTAATGGAAGCTATCTCCTCTGTAGATTGATTTACAATAATAACCTCTATATCTTTTAATGTTTGTCTTTCCACTATTGACAAAGACTCTAATAAACTATTTCTGTCTCCTTGATGTAACAAAACAACACTAATTGAGTAAGTCAATTTGACTACCTCCCATAATTTTCTGATAATGATTTTCTTTTTATTTAATTATATCACACTTATGGTGTATATCAGGTAATATCAATCTATATTAGCTATTAGCTACTCAATTTGAAATTTTAACTTTTTCCTTTTCCTTAAAATAATAGTATAATAGAGGTAGAATTTAGAATCGAGGTACACCTATGGCTGTAAAATTTACAAAACGAGACGACTTGGACAAAATGTTTGAAGAGTTTGCGAAACTCCCTGATTTGAAACAAGTCACTTTTCCTGATGACAAAGAGAAAAAAGCTAAAGCAGAAAAGAAAAACTAGATGACTGTTTTCCAAGAACTCCCATCTAGTGTGCTTCAGACTGGGGCTATTTTCCTCTCCATTATCATTGAAGCCCTCCCTTTCGTACTGATAGGAAGTATTCTTTCAGGAGTGATTGAAGTCTATATCACTCCTGAAAAAGTTTATCATTTTCTCCCTCGAAATCGTTGGGGGAGAATCTTTTTTGGGACTTTCGTCGGGATGCTTTTCCCTTCTTGTGAATGTGGAATCGTCCCCATTATCAATCGTTTTCTGGAAAAGAAAGTTCCCAGTTACACGGCGGTTCCCTTTCTTGTGACAGCACCTGTTATCAATCCCATTGTTCTCTTTGCGACTTATTCTGCCTTTGGCAACTCCTTCCATGTCGCTCTGTTACGAGCTCTGGGGTCCATTGTTGTGGCTATGATACTTGGGATTTTTCTGGGATTTTTCTGGCAAGAACCGATTCAGAAAGAAAATCGGTTGGCCTGTCATGAGCACGATTTTTCTCATTTTAGTCCTGTAAAAAAAGTTTTTCAGGTCTTTGTGCAAGCCATTGATGAATTTTTTGATACGGGACGTTATTTGGTATTTGGCTGTCTCTTTGCTTCTGTTATACAGGTCTATGTTCCGACTCGGATTCTGACCTCTATTAGTGCAACCCCTATTTTTGCCATCCTGCTCTTGATGCTTTTGGCCTTTCTTCTTTCGCTCTGTAGTGAGGCGGATGCCTTTATCGGTGCTTCTCTTCTCTCAAGTTTCGGCTTGGCACCAGTTCTGGCCTTTCTCGTGATTGGCCCAATGCTGGATATCAAAAATATTCTCATGATGAAAAATTACTTGAAAGCACGATTTATCAGTCACTTCATAACGATTGTGACTCTTGTCGTCCTAGTGTATTCTCTCTTGATTGGAGTCATCCTATGATTCGATTTTTAGTTTTAGCTGGCTATTTTGAACTGACCATTTATCTCCATCTGTCGGGCAAATTAAACCAGTACATCAACATGCACTATTCCTATCTGGCCTATATTTCCATGGTGCTTTCTTTTATTTTGGCAATTGTTCAGTTGTATATCTGGATGAAGCAAGTTAAAACCCACAGTCATCTGAACAGCCGATTAGCGAAGGTTACTAGTGTTGCTCTTCTGGCTATTCCTATTGTCGTCGGTTTAACTTTTCCAACTGTTAGCTTGGATTCTCAGACTGTTTCTGCCAAAGGCTATCATTTCCCCTTATCAGAAGGCACGGATCAAGCCATTCAGACAAGTGAAGGGACGACAAGCCAATATTTGAAACCAGATACCAGTTCTTATTTTTCAAAATCAGCTTATGAAACGGAAATGCGAACTGCGGCGGATAAATACTTGTCCCAAGATAGTATTCAGATCACTAATGAAAATTATATGGAAGTCATGGAAGCTATCTACGACTATCCAGATGAGTTTGAGGGTAAGACAGTCCAGTTCACAGGCTTTGTCTATAACGATCCCAGTCATGCCAATAGTCAATTTCTGTTCCGCTTCGGCATTATTCACTGTATCGCAGATTCGGGTGTGTATGGATTGCTGACCAAGGGAAATACCCGTCAGTATGAGAATAACACCTGGATAACAGCCAAAGGAAAACTGGTCAATCACTACCATAAAGAACTCAAACAAAACCTCCCAACCTTGGAAATCGATAGCTTTACCAAAGTCGATAAACCAGAAAATCCCTATGTGTATCGAGCTTTTTAAGGAAAGTAAGATAAAACGAACAAGTTCTATTCTGAATGACAGAAAAAGAGCCTGTTCGTTTTTTGTTATCTAAGTATTAATGATTTGTAGATTTAAATTTTAAAACATTTTAAATAATACAAGTAGCTCATAGAGAATAAGAGAACCACTCATTAATTAGACTAGCGATTTCTTTGGGGGCTTCAGTATGAAGCTCATGGCCAAAGTTCTCTAGAAAAATAGTATCAAAATAGTCTGGCAATTCTTTTAGGGCTTCCTCTCTCCATGTAGCTTCATTAGGATAGCGAGGACTGATAAACAAAGTATCTCCCACTTTTCTCTTAAAAGCTTGGATTTTTCTTCGTAGGCGGAGTATCGCTTCTATATTTTCATATTTTATAGCTAACTCATATCTATTATACTCAACATTCCAGTGATAGGACTGTCTTACAGCTTTCTCCATATTTTCTGACCAATGCTTTGCTTCAGATTTTTCTTTAGAAATAAGAACATCTAAGTCCGAAATAATTTGAGATTTGATATAGTTTTTAGTTTCCTCTAATTCTGTATCTAAAGGTAAAATCTTATCTAAATCTAGATAGCCACCATCCAAAAGAATCAGTTTTGTCACTTCTTGAAATTCCGATGCAAGATAACGCGCCAAATCTCCTCCAAGAGAATGGCCTATCAGACAAATAGATTCTTCCTCTACAATCTCATTTTTAAACCATGATTTCAATTCTGTTTCATCTCGAAGATGCTTTTCATATGGATTTAGAAAATAAATCTGCGAATTTAGTTCTTGAAGAAAATCCTTGCTATGATAGACATTGCTTCCCAAACCGCCAATAAAATATTTTTTCATTCTCTACTTAATACTATGCTTATTCATCTTTTGTTCAAAGATAGTTGTGATAATCTGACGCAATTCTTCGCGTTCTTTTTCTGGAATCTCACCACTTGTTTGAGCTGCAGCGTAGAGTTCAGGGTGTTCAATTGAAATGCGTTTAATCGTACGTGTCGTAGCATGTTTTCTGACAAAAAATGGGATTCGCTTAATCAAGTCTTGTGGTACTAGCGCAAGAATCTTCTCAGCAGTTTCCTTGTCACTAATCTTAGACGTCGTAAGCCCCTTCTTAATCATTTCCTGTTCTTTTTCTGTAAAATCTTTTAATTCCATTCGATTAGTCCTCCTATTTTCTCTAAGTTAAATTATATACCAATTGTAGCAAGACGACAAATAGTCTGTTTGTAAAATGTTCTCTATACTACAACTTTCCTGCTACTCTTAATTGCTCTTTAATGAAAAATCACAAATCCATTAGGAGAGATCACAAGCTGATTTTCCAATTCTTGGCAATTGCTTGCTAGTGCTACTGTTTCCGCTTCTTTCTCTACAATATAATCTTTTGTTGATTGGTTGAAGATAGCTTTGAGAACCTGTCCTTCGTATTTCCATTCCAAGGCTACTAGATCTGGTTTGAGTTCTTGGAGGTTATACTTGCCATGCTGAATGGTTGCTGACGCTTGTTTTCTAATATTAATCAGCTGCTTCATGAAATTCAGCATATCATTGTCACTTGATACACGTTCCCAAGGCATACAACGACGACAATCTGGATCTGGTCCTCCTGTCAAGGCAAGCTCGGTTCCATAATAGATGCAGGGTGTTCCTTTTTGTAAAAAGAGAAAGGCTAGGGCTGATTTGACAAGTTGAACGTCTTCATTGGCCGTCCACAAGATTCGTTCTGTATCATGCGAATCTAGAAGATTAAACATGACCTCTGAAATCTGCTGCTTGTAATACATAGATTGGCCATTGATTTCATCGATGAACTGGTCTGTCTTCTTAATTCCTCGTAAGAAATACTCTTTGATACTATCAGATAAAGGATAATTCATGACCGCATGGAACTCATCTCCATTTAGCCAAGGCTGAGACGTATGCCAGATTTCTCCTAAAATATAAAGATCAGGTTTTTTAGCTAAAACTGCTTTTCGAAAATCCTTCCAAAACAGATGATCAATCTCATTAGCCACATCCAAACGCCAAGCATCTATATCAAACTCTTCAATCCAATAAGTCGCAACCTTTAAAAGAGAGTCCTTGACCTCTTGATTGGCTGTATTTAGCTTAGGCATATAGTCCTCGAAACCAAAAGCATGATAGGGTAAGTCTCTCTTACTGGCTAGCTTTTCAGTCGTCACTGGGAATTGTTGTATATGGAACCAATCTTTATAAGCAGATTGCTCACCATTTTTGACAACATCTTGCCATTGAGGCGATTGCGAACCAATATGATTAAATACAGCATCCAGCATGATTTTCATACCTCGCTGATGCGCTTGCTCGACCAGCTCCCGAAAGGTCTCCTTGTCTCCAAAATGACGGTCAATTTCAAAGTAATCTGTCGTATTGTACTTATGATTGCTCGTAGATTCAAAGATAGGACAAAGATAAAGTCCAGTAATGCCCAAGTCTTGCAAGTAATCCAGATGGTCAATAATCCCCTGTAAATCACCACCAAAGAAATCATCACTCTTAGGTGTGATAGATGACTCCCAGTCTAAAGTTCCTTCTGGGTTTAATAGAGCATTTCCATTGGCAAATCTCTCAGGAAATATCTGATACCATACCGTATTTGAAACCCAGTCAGGAACCAGGCATGCATCAATCTCATGTATATAAGGCAACTTAAATCCATTTCCAATAGCATGAAGATTCTCTAGAGAATTTTCCACACACCCTTTATCGCCATACAAAATACTTTGACCTTCTGTATCCTTGAGTTCAAAGAGATACTGGATACGTGCAAAGTCAACTGACACTTCAACCTGCCAATAGTCAAATAAGGCATCAGAAGTTATATTGGCCATTTTCTTTGTATCTTGATAAAACTCCTCCATAAAGATAAAAGGGTCCCCATAATGCAAGATGATGCTTTCGATGTCCCCTTTCTTAGTTCGAATCCGAATATGAAGTTTCTTATCCTTATAAAGATAGGCATACTCCGACTCTGGCCTGTGGTAAATAGCACTTAATTCCATCAATTTGTCTCCTAATTTACTTGATTGCATTTGCGACGCAAACGTTTTCACAATTGTTAATCTAGTATACTACTTTCGTATTTTATTTGCAAGGTTTGTCCATAGTTTCGAATGGTTTGATTCTATAAATAAAAAAGCAGCCAGTCTTACAACTTGCTACTTTCCAAATGATGATTTACAAATGTCTTTCCAGCCACTCAATTTTTTTAAAATCCTTATTGTTATTGTGCTCATTTCGATAAGAATCTTGGGAAGAAGCCTTGTAAATACTTAAAAACTGTTCTAGATTTGGAATGCGAAAAGTGATGTTTTCGAGATGAATCAGCTCTATATCCGATTCCGAAACTCCTGCAAAATCAGGTAAAGAATCGATACTTCCATACTCAACACTCACTCGATCCTTTTTGAATTCATGCTCATGAATATCTATTAAGACGTAGCCTAAGTCTTTCATCACTTTCATTATCTTGTCCCAGTCATAAATTCTGAGATGATCAGGTGCTTCCCAACCTCTAGGATCACCAGGCACATGAATGTCAATGTCAGACGGCCTCCATTCTTCATTTGAACGGTATTCAAAACCCAAGGACCCCATGAGCGTCGGTGTGATTCCGATTTGGTTTAAATGAGAACAAATTGTTCGAAATTCATCAAATAGAGAATTCATTCCTCCTCCAATCGTTGATATAGAACTTAATTTCGTTGTGAATAATAAACTAATTTTTACCTTCTACTCTTTCGGTTTTGAAAATACTTCAACTCGCTGAGCTAGAACTTTGATTTCTACAGGTAGGTTATCCGATTTATCGCCATCAACATCTGACTCCAATTCACTATCTGAAGAGATCTTAATATTACGCGCTCTGATATACTCAATATTATCATTGCCGACAACATCTCCTTTTAGTAAATCAGGAATAACGGATAGTTTAGAGAATATAGAAGCATCCTTCAGAATTAAAATATTGGCATAGCCGTCTTTGTTCTCTTCAAAAATTTTCTTATCAGCGAAGTAATTTGTCAAGAGAATCAAAACATGGCTAGCTTCACCAACATAATTTCCATTTTCTGTCTCAACCTTAATGTTAAAGACCTGATCCGTCATAACAGATTTCATGGTATTTACAGCATAGGCTAAAATACCAAATTTTGTCTTGTCCTCGATTTCAACATTGTGAATCGCCTCAGGAAGAGAACCGATACTAAAGATATAACCAAAATAATTGTCATTCGCTTTACCGATATCAATCTTATTAGTTAAGTTAAAATCGAGTTCATCAATCGCCCTATCGATATCTTGATTGATTTCCAACAGTTTCGTAATGAGGTTACCCGTACCTCCTGGGATAATCCCTAACTTAGGAATGTAGTCTCTCTCAGCAATACCCGAAATGACTTCGTTGACAGTCCCATCTCCACCAAAAACAACCACTGCATCGTACTGCTCACGAGAAGCTTCCTCAGCAAAATGTGTTGCATCCAGCGCCTTTTCGGTAATTTTGGTTTCCACGTGCTCAAAATATTCTTTTGCTTTATTTTCCAGCTTATCTTTGTAATCCAAAGCCTTCTCGCCACCAGAAGTAGGGTTGATAATTAACATTGCCTTTTTCATTGATAATACTCCTTAATTTTTAAATAGAAATGTTTACATTTCGTCGTATGCAAGTAAATGTACTCCCATTATATAATGAAAATGCAGAAAAGAGAAATATGACGTACTGGAGATTAATATAATTTTATTCTATTTTCCCATCGCATAACTACATCCTTTAAGGGTTCATCCAAGTAAGAATAGGCATTATCTTTTATCCAATAAGGAATACCGTAAGCTGCCTCGGCAATGCTGCCAGTGATTGCAGCGAGAGTATCACTGTCGCCACCAAGGGAAATGGCATTTCTTATCGCATCTTCGAAATCTGTACTTTCAAGAAAAGCAATAATTGCCTGAGGTACAGTGTCCTGACATGTTTCGTTGAAACGATAGTTAGGACGGATTTCATCTAAAGTTTGAGATAGATTGTAGCCGTATGTCTTCTCTATATAATCCTTAATGCGTCTTTTACAATCTGTAGGATTGTCGTTAATTGGTTGCTCGTACTCTCTACAATGACCACCAAAGTAAAAACGACACAGAAAGATAGCATCAGCTATAGCCATAGCACCTTTGACACCTTCTGGATGATTATGAGTTACCTCTGCAGAAATACTCGCAAGTGGTCTAGATGATGGCAACGTACCAGCTCTCGCATAAAAACCACAGTCCATGACCCAAGCACATGGAGAAACACGCATAGCTGATCCATTCCCAAAGCTATTATAAGGCTCACGGTTATCGCTCTTTAGCCATGTATTAAACCGAGCACCGTAATCAGCATTCGGATACAGTCTGCCATATTTCTTCATCGCGTCAATGAAGTCGTCTTTTTGTCTCCCATCCATAATCGCTTCTGCAACAGCACAGGTCATAACCGTATCATCCGTGAAAAAGCAGTCCTTCCGAAATAAAGGAAAGTCCTTTGTTTTGATATTGTTCCATTCGTAAACAGAACCGACAATATCTCCAATAATTGCTCCTAGCATGAGATACCTCCTTTTATAGTATTCTTCAATCCCTTACATCAATCCTTCCAGCTCTTCTTTTACATATCCTTCTACATCTTCAATCTCTACAAACATTGGGTCTAAGTGACACAAGAAATGCCAATCTTCGCTCCCTTTTTTTCTGTAGAGAATCGCTTCACCGTCTTCACTTCCGAAAAAGCTTCTGTCGATTTCATATCCGTGGCTTTCTAAGAAGTCTTTTGCTTTACGATAGTTCGTTTCTCTTATTTCGACATAGGCTTTAACTTCATGGTTGTTAACGACATATGCATCGATTTTTGAATATCCTTCGATCACTCTATCGTTTTTGAGGGATAAATTTGAAATCTCTTTCCAAATAATATCTACATTTTCCTCAGGATCGAACATAAATTTAGATAAAGGAACAATATTTCCATTAAAAGTAATTTCCATATAATCCGGTATGTTTTTAGGATTAAAATACTCCACTTCAAAACCATCTTCTGTTTCCAGAGTGTATCCCGGGATTTGAGCTACAAAGGCTTTCCCATCTTCTATGGAATCAAATGCGACTAAATCTTTAGAATAACTATTTTGATACAATTCTAATATAACCATATATAACCTCTTCTAAATTATCTGTAGATTGATTTTTCAGAACATAATACTGATTAGTTAGTAACCGTTAGGATATAGCAAATTCTTTTTTCCGTCTTCTTAAAACATTCTTTAAAAGCTAACATACTTGGCGGTTCGCTGTTACCCTATCGTTTCGTCGTAAACTTCTTACTCTACGACAGCTATCCCATTGGCGGACTCAAAAGGTTCAGTGAACCTTTTGAGGATTAACTTCGTTTCACTAACAAACTTACACACTCAACATGTGGTAATATTTTTCTTTTATACTAATAAACAAAAGGCAATGAAAATCATTTTAAAATGATACTGTGGAACGGAAAGATTTTCGCTAGTTCCAAAAGAAACGATATTCATCACTCTACTTTAAATTATAATAGATAATTCTCTAAAATAGATCATCTAATTAGCAAATCGTTACTTTCAATAAAGGATATCCTGATCTAAATTTTAAAATGTTGTTTCCTTACTAATTCTAGTACTCGCAAATATAGTATAAATTAAATAACCAATAAAAATGATAATAAAAATAACATTAATTTTTAACACAAAATAGAGATTTAACAAATTTGCGAACGCATGAAATAATATACAGTATCCCACAGATTTCGTTTGACGGTAAAGGAGCCCTAAAACAAAACTTAAAAATAATGTATATATAAAAAATAAAATAAAAGGAAATCCTTGATGACTTTCTCCAACTATAAACCATAAAGGCAGATGCCAAATTCCCCAGATTGAACCTACAATCAAATTAGATTGCCAATAAGTATATTTTTTATCAAGTAATGGTTGTAATATTCCTCTCCATCCTAATTCTTCATGTCCACCACCAAAAAAAATTAGTTGTATAAAGAATAGTGGCATCAGATAAATTGATACTCCATTTAATTCTAAGGAAGATACAGAAAATAGTATCAAAATTGATAACAAATGAATAATGAAATAAATACTACTATTTTCTTTCTTACTAAATACAAAATGTTTAAATTTTATATTATTACTTTTCAAATAAAAGCCACTTGCAATAGCTGGACCAAGTGCACCTACTATATGTAACATTCTCCCTATAAATGTTTCTAATCCCAAAATATGAGATTGAATAAATACGGCAAGAAGCCCCCAAGCTATATAAGTAATTCCAAATGTAAAACAAAGATAATTTTTTAAATTCCTTTTATCAATTTCTGTCATTTTTTCTTCCTTATTTTGATTATTTTATATGTAATATTTGTTACTGCTCCTTAGTTGATCTCGATTATAACTACCTATATTCTATCACAAAAAACAAAAAAGCCTTGCAATGAAGGATTTTCATTATTGCTCCGTTCCAAGATTTTTACTCTTTTACAAGCAATCATACACACTCGGCGGTTCGCTGTTACCGTATCATTTCGTCGGTGCCCCTCCTCATTCTACGAGTCCTATCGCATGGACAGAACATCTGCTTCTACTTCTCTGATACCTCAGCTCGTACAAGCAGTGATACCGCCTCAACATGTGGTGCTAGTAAACTTCTATATTATAGAACGAAAGGGATAGAGTTGATGTTTAAAATTATACTATAGAATGAAAATATTTTATAGTTACCATTTTTTAACTTTATAGTTTAGAATTATCATTTTATAAATTTACTTGCTAGCTTGTAAACTTGTTGAATATCTTTACTATTAATATCCCAACCATCAAGTTCTTCTTTAATTAACTCTGGAAATTTTTTGCTAATATCCCTCAAAGAATTGCCAACTGATTTTCTAACATATTCACTAGAATCTTCTTTTAATGTTGCGATTCGTTTAATAGCTTCATCTGGATTATCCTTGAGAATATGGTCTACTCGTCCATATTCTCAAACCTTCTGTAACAGCTCTTCTAACGTTTGGATTAGTGTTTTGTAACCATTCGTCAATAACCGGAAGAGATTTTTCATAACCTGTTTGCTTACAAAATTCATCAAATGCTTTTGCTAATACTTCTTGAACTCTCCAATTGTCATCCTTTGAAACCTCATCCCTCATGAATATCAAAATTTCTTCATACGATGACAAATGGCCGAAGAGAAATACACTATACATTCTAACTTGATATACATTGGATTTAAAGGCTAAAAATGCTAATTCTTTAGTATACGCATTATCGTTTGATAGATAGTCAGCAAGAGCTTTTTTCTCTTCTTCTTTAAATCCATTTTCTATTAAAGAGAATTCTTTTTCTAAATTTAAAATATATTCTTTCATGTAACTTGACCCCGAAACAACATTCCAAGTTTCAAGATAATTCTCGATAGCTATTAATAAAGAATTGAATTCATTATAATATGAGCAAATAATCTTGACATTTTTTCAAATTGATATTTAAACTCTTTTATTATTCAGCCTTTTCTCAATCAAATACCAACTAGGAATGATTTGCTTCATATCATCATACCATTCTAAAATTTCCTTAGCTTGATTTTGCATTACTGATATTTCTTCAACTCCGTAAGGAACAGACCATGGAAGAGCACCAACTATGTTATTTAGAATATAGATAGCGAGAAGCTTCCAAAATAAATCTGGAACCTTACCATCAAAATATCCATCTATCATACCTGACGCAAAAGAGGGAGAGACTTGAGCAGACCATACAATACGATTGAATTCCTCCCAAGGATCTCCAAGATCAAATCGATCAAAGTCAATGACATAAATTTTACGATCTTCACCAATCATGAAATTCCCAATATGATAATCTCCATGTTGGAAAACCTGAGGTCTATCTTTCAACAATTCTCGATTTGCATTTAAAAAATCAATAAAGATCTGACCATTTTCATATTGGACGGGACATTCTTTGTATTTGGAGATTTTATCATCAATTTTTCGATTAAAAAAACTTTCCCAATCTTCACGAACTTCTGTAACAGGAAGTGAATGAATTTTTCGAAGTATACTTCCTGCTTCTATTCCGTAAGTGTATTGTTGTTCTTTCGAAACAGTTAGAATGGTTTCTCTTGCATCTTTCCCGTCTATCCATTCGTGTATAGAATGTACTTCGTCACCGCAGAGGTCAATGCTAATTGGTTTACACATAGGAACTCCAAGAGAAGCTACTTTCTCCATCATATCAAATTCAAATTTTTTAGAATCTAACTTCTCCTTATCAGAAACACGCAAGAAATATTTTTGCTGATTTTGATCTGTTACACAATATTTTTTATCATCTGACCAGCCTTTATTTATGCCTATCTTACTAATAAAATTCATCAAGCACTCTCCGATTCATTTCACAACACTTTTTGCAGTTTTCACTAGTAACCTATCCAGTTCGTCTACACTTTAGTTACCTAGATCAAGATTTAGATAATGAAAACTAGTCAATTCTCTCAATATTGTTGCCAATTTTATCTAATACAAGACAGGAATGATCATTTAGTGGGATTATGGGAACATTAACGAGTTCTTCAGCTCTATCCTTATTAGCTTTATCATTCCATGAATCATAATGGACACTAATTAAAAACTGATTAAATAGTCCTAACCCATTTTTTATCTTTATCTGATGATCTGAATTATCATTAGGTGAGATATAGACCTTTTCTCCTAATAATAAGGCTCCTGCAGAAAACCCTATAACTTTTGCCCCTTTATTAAGCATATGATCGATATAATTTTTGAACTCCTGATTTACATAAGTAGCTATGTATTTTTCCGTATTTCCACCACCGATGATAATTAGATCAGCATCTAGATAGCTACCAAAATTAATCTGCTCAATGTCCAAGAGTAAATAATCAGTGTTTAGGTTAGAAAAATGGCTTTGGAAAACTTCCGTGTACTTTTTCATATAGGGTTGCCAATTTTCTCGATAAACTGTAAAAATGACAATTCTTTAGATCTTCCTTGATGACACAATTTTATCAACAATGCTATATTTCTTTATTGGGGGATTCCCACCCATCAAAAAATTTGTTCGTCCAATCTTTCACACTTTCTAAAGGTACATAAATTTTGACCACGTTCTGAAATTATAATTTCTTCTTAAAATGAATAATTCTATTTGCCTCCTGAAATCCAATATTGAGATGAAATCTTATAGAATCCGTATTCGTTAAAGTACAGTCACTTGCAAATTCCTTGCATCCTTTATTTTTCGCCCATTCCTCACATTTTGTACAGAGATTTTTAGCAATATCCTTTAAACGATATTCCTCGTCGACAATAATCCCTTCTAAGAATCCAACAGGACTATATTTACAACCTTCAACATAATCAAATCTGAGTGAACATAGTGCTAGACCTACAATTGTGTCACCTTCAACTTCAGTAAAGATTGCAGTATTTTTGCCATTCGTATATTTTTTTACTTCATCAATAGCTTCTTTATCGGTCAATTGGGGCCATAATTGTTTCATTAGTTTAGCCGTTTTTATAGAATCTTTTGTTATTCCATCCATATTGATGTTCCTCCGCAAATTACAAGCAAATGTTTCGAATCATGCTGTTACTTTGTTACTCATTGATTGATATCAATACCATCCCCTTCTACTTTTCGACTGTCTCAGATCGGAAGAGCAGAGCCACGCACTCAGCGGCTCGGACAATCAGTGGTACGGCCTTAACACGAAAAGAGTGAACACTAAGTATGTCAGGTAGTCCTGTCTGTATGTGGAAACATATCTATAAACCTTTTAACGATATCATAAGGTTATCCTTAAAAGCGTTTACCTCGAAAAACTGAGATCTACTTAAATGAAATCCACTCTTGCTTTGATAGACAGGTTATGTGTTCTGTGCGAAGAACTCCTTCCAATGCACATGGAACGTTCTCTTTTGTATGATGATAACGGAAACCACATTTTTCCTGAACTCTCTGTGACTTTGTATTACCATCAAAATATCCGCACCACAGTTTCTCCAGATTCAGGTCATCAAATCCATGTCTCATAATTTCACGAACGGCTTCTGGTATTAGTCCCTGATCCCAATACGGAACTCCTATCCAGTAACCAATCTCCGCCTCAGTATCAGGAATACCTTTATCACTTGCAGAGCCGATCATCAATCCTATGCTACCGACTGGATGCATGGTTTCTTTTAAAACGATGGCGTATATTTCAGGTGCTGAAAAATAATTTTTTATAATCTCCCTACTGTTTTCAACACTGGTATGTACAGGCCAACCTGCAATCGGACCAATCTCTGGATTACTGGCATATTGAAACAAATCATTGGCATCTCTTTCTTCCCATGGGCGAAGAATCAATCTTTCTGTTTCTAAAATCATTTTTCTCTCCTTAAATTCCAACTGTTTGTAACATTGCTTAAGATGATAGTTTTACGATTTTACTCTTTGCAATAACGCTACCGCCTAAACGTGAACTGACAGTGTCTTCCAATAATATCAAATGAAAAAATCGTTCTTCTCTTTAAGATTATTTTATTGAACGAAAATATCTACTCCTCTTCATAATAATTCCAGCAATCCTCACATAAAAATGGAATATCTTCACTTGGTGAACCCAAATCATTGCGACCACAACGCTCACACTCTGTTACTTCATTAATTTCTCCGCAGTTCAGACATCTACCTAAATCTGTGATAGTTTCATTAACACATATCCATTCCTCTCCACACTCTTGACAAGGTAAATCTAAAATAGGATCAGAGCCCCCATCTTTAATAATAGAATATTTGGAACTTTCCGCTATTTCCTTATAATCTGTGAATTCAGAATTTATTATATCAACTATTTTTTCACCTAGTCTAGACATCTCGTGCTCTGAAATACCATCCATTTGGACAGGCATATAATTACCTTGAAACTCATTGAATTCAACCTCCCCATAATTATATGACACGCTTCCAATTTCTTCTAAACTTGGACTTCCGTCTTTTTTATAATCTAAATATAGAAAACTTTGGGAACCTTCATAGTCGTTAATATCAGTATTAGCCTCAAAACTAATTACGAAACCATCAATTTTGTTTTGAATTTCGAATACAACACTATTTGAATTACAATTCTTTAGTTCAGAATAATCGCTGAAATTCAAATACTCACTGAATCTGAAGGATTCTTCAATCGAATCATAAAGTCGACTCAATTCATCATTGAATAGAGCAAGAATCTGATTACTATTTCGAGTTATTACCCCACTCTCACTTTGCTTTAATTCAAGAATTCTTTCCGACATTAACTCTTCCTGTAATAATAATTCATATTCAAACGCTTCTTCCTTGCGCACCTCCTCCGATTTTAACTCTGATGACATCTTTTGTATACCACATAGTAAAGCTTCCTGAACAACATCTATTGAATGTAATATACTTTTATAGGCTGATTTATCTATCAATTTATTGTGAGCGATATGATTTCGATTCAATTCAAATTCTTTGAAGTCAGCTATAAAACTTTCTGGTAAAAGAGGAGAAAAAATCGTTTGCCACCAATCACTATATACAACTTGCTGTCTTTGTAAAATTCTAGCCAAATTTTCCAAATGTAAATTAGGTTGAGTCAATTCCATGATATTCTCCTCGGAAGCCTCCCACTTCATCACTTTATTTGAAAATATATCAAGCAAATCACCTGTATCAATAGACATCAATCTTTCATCTACATCTTTGAAATTATCAATTATTGCTTTGTAACTACCAAATCTAATTTTGTGTTTTTCTTGAATTTTTAATGATACAAGTATCCACCAATGAATACCAAATTTTCGATTCATTACCAATGTAATAAATTTTCTAGCTAAATTTTCGACAGTAAAAACTTTAGGGTATAAATCGGTTGCTAAAAATTCGGACTCAGAATCATATAACCAAAATATTTTCTTATGCTTTGTTTTTATAAAATTTTTGACTATTCTCTTTAATCGCTCAAGATATTCATTTTCTATACTAATTATATAATTTTCGCTTTGAATTGAAACCATCAGTTCATAATTTTTTTCATAGGTACTGAATTCGACACCAATTTTCCAAATGTACTCTTCAGAATGAAAATCAATAACATAAAGTGGTACTTCAGTTAGGCTATAAAATTGTCTATCTACATCCTCAGCATCAATTACTCCTGATTCGACCAAGAAATTTTGAAATTCCATCATGTAATTATCGAAATTATCAACAACTTTTTCCTCTGCAACTGCTACAAATTCAACTAACGTCTGCAAATTATTATTACCTCTAAATTATAATAGTATGTCAATTATACCATAAAACCATATAAAGATTGTAACCTCTCAGTCACGGTCTCTATAATTCTACTCCATTTTCTTCAAGGAAGGCTACTGTAATTTCCAATTTTCTGAAATACTGATGTAATCTAAAACTTAGCTTATGGTAGTTCTTTCAAATTTAACTAAATCAAGTAAGTGATACATTTGCTTCGCATAGTGCTTATGAAGCTTAGCTACCACATCATCTCTTTGTTCTTGTGGTAGTCCAACTGCTTTCATAAAGGCTTTCTCGAGCATTTCATCATAGATATGATTGTTTAAACATCCAACCTGTCCTTTAATCCTATATCGATTATTACACTGCCATACCTTACGTTTACCTCGACTTGTAGTTCAATTTTTTCTACCAAATGCTAAACCACATTCGGCACAAAATACTTTTGTTGTAAAGGGATTGTTTTCTTTCTGCATGATATAAAATAGGTTCTTATGTTGTTCTCTAAATTTCTATCTTCTTTCTATAGTTTATTGAACCTAGAATAATACGCTAAGGATTCTAAAACATGTTTGGAAATTAATTTGACTTTCCTAATCTCTTTGTTCATATCTTATTTCAATCCACTATATTTCTAACTGAACAATCTCTCACTTCTCTCTATCTAAGATTGGTTAATGATTTTGCTCGATATAATATTGATTAACTTGTCCATCATTATCAATTCGTTTCTTCTTCAGGAAATCAACGGTATAGGTTCTCTGAAGCAAAGCATCACCCTTGTATTTTTCATTTTGAAGTATTTTCCATATAGCACTTGGGCACCACCTTGCTTTACCTGTGCAACCTGGTATTTCCTGTTCTCTTAGCTCTTTTGAAATTAATTTCGGACTGTACCTTCTAGAAATCTATCACACATATGCGTTAAGTACTTAGATTGTACATGTTTTACAATGCAATTTGCTTTTTTATATTTGTCTTAATGCATAAATTTCATAGTATTGACTCCTTACTTAAAATTTACAATACCAGTATATAAACTAATAAAAGGATGACTATATAGCCACCCTGAGAATTTTTATAATTGTATAAAGTTTTACCCCAAAATACTGTATTAATCTAACCTTCTCACATTAAGAACATCAAAAGTTCAGTCTACGAAAGCATCACATCCTTTATATCAGGACCAATACTATCACTTATTAACACATTTAAAAAAGCGTCAGTCAAAACATAATCACAATCTATATAACACTACAAAAAAGTATTCCACTATTTGCAATACTCTTTTGTAGTGTCTCGCTAGCTTTGCATAAATGCTACCGAAGCTCCTCACCGCTGCGACGAGACACATTAGAAATTTTGAACCCTGCGAAATTATTGTTACCATAATCTTGCCCTCCATTATATTAAATACATTGAATAAGCAATCACTTACTAATTCTATAAGTATTTCTACAGCCACTTGTGTGACCAACAAAAATAAGGTTGAGGAGTCTGATACATCGGTTAGCAGCAAATGATGAGGAGGGGAGTCGAACCCCTATTCCCGATAACAGAAGAATCAATTTTTCAATGTCATTCTATCATAAAATTTTCAAATAAACAATCATAATTTTACTCTTAATGTTCTAAGAATTAAAAATCAAGCTTTGTTAAGAAAGTCATCACAACAATTACTAATTTCCCCAAGACCAAATCTTGCCTAAGTTTCATATATAAGAGGTGACGCATTAATTCCCATAAAGCCATACTCATTGGTAATAAATGTATCCCTTACGTGTAAATGGAAATAAAAACTCAATAACACCACCTATCGGACCAAAACACTCAACGTCTGCTCTCAGTCTGATACTTCCTCATATATCAAAAAAAGCCTTTACATTCAAGGCTTTTCATTATCCCTTTCGTTACAAAGGATTTTACACTTTTACCAGCAACACTACACACTCCACATGCTGTATCTGCGGGACTCAAAAGGTTTAGGTGAACCTTTTGAGGATTAGTTGCGTTTTACTAACAAACTTACACACTCCACGTGTGGAGTTAGTCAACATCTATATTATATAACGAAAGTGATAGAGTTGTTGTTTAAAATTAAACTTTAGAATGAAAATATTTAAAAAAAGTAGATCACTTTTAGAAGTGTCCTACTTGTATTATTTTTATTTAAAAAGGGATAAATCCTTAACAAAAGGGGTGTACTCCCGCGCCTTCGGGAAGGAAAAAAAGAAATGGCGCAAAATCAAGGTTTTATTTTTGAAATTTACCAGAAAATACCCTTAATGAAAGTAACGTAGTTCTTGTTGATGGTCATAGTGTGTTCTATTGATGCACGTTCAACGGTTACTAGATTTAGGTTAAAATCGTTAAAGCCCATATCATAGTTTAAAAAAGCGATTATACAAAAACTTGTATATCGCTCTGTTTGTTCACTTACTTTGACAAAGTGGAGGTATCTATCCTCAAGGTCCTCAATGCATTCCATACTGCCAGTAGCGTTACACCAACATCTGCAAAGATTGCCTCCCACATATTAGAAATTCCCAATCCACTTAGAACCAAGAAAATTAGTTTAACTACAATAGCCAAGGTCATGTTTTGCCGAGCTATTCTGACTGTCTTTTTAGCCAGTCGAATGACTTGAGGAAGTTTTCCAAGGTCATCATCCATCAGTACAACATCTGCTGATTCAATGGCTGCGTCCGAACCTAGCCCTCCCATAGCAATACCAACATCTGCCCTAGCAAGAACCGGTGCATCATTCACTCCATCTCCAACAAAGGCAACAGCCTGCTGAGACTGAGTCAGAATTTCCTCAAATGTACTCACCTTATCCTGAGGCAAGCAATCTCCAAATGCATCATTGAAGGCAAATTGCTGTGCAAATTCATCAACCACTGCCTGACGATCACCTGAAAGGAGAACCGTTTTTTTAATTCCGACCGCCTGTAAATCCTTCAAGGCCTCGATGCTCGTCTCCTTCACTTGGTCTGTGATAAGGAAATAGCCTAAAAAGTGACTGTCCTCTGCCAAATAGAGAACTGTTCCTGTGCTGTCAATAGCTGGATAAGCAATCCCTTGAACTTCCATTAATCTAGCATTCCCAAGATAGAGCTGTCTGCCATCTATCCTACCGGACATGCCCTGCCCTGGTAGCTCGGTAATCTGACTCACCCTATTCTCGTCCACTTCCTGTCCATAGGCTGTTCGAATCGAGTTTGCGATTGGATGATTGGAATAGCTTTCCAAATGGGCAGCGAGGTACAGAATATTATCCTCGATACCTTCTGCGTTGACAACGGTATCTACCGCAAAGATACCTTTTGTAATTGTCCCCGTCTTATCAAATACGACCGTATCCAACTTGGCAAGAGCCTCTAAATAATTTCCACCTTTCACTAAGACACCTAATTTAGATGCTCCCCCTAGCCCGCCAAAGAAACTCATTGGTACCGAAACCGCAAGAGCACAAGGGCAAGAAATGACTAAAAAGGTAAGTGCCCGATAAAGCCAAGTCGACCACTCCCCTAAACCAAGCAAGGGAGGCAGGCTTGCAAGCAGAAAAGCGATTCCGACAACCACTGGTGTATACACACGCGAAAAACGTGTGATCATCCGTTCCGTCTCCGCTTTTTTATTGCTTGCATTTTCAACTAATTCCAAAATTTTGTTGACCGTTGATTGCGAAAAAGTCTTTCTCACTTCAATTACCAATGGACTAGTCAAATTGATCACACCACTTGTAATGTCCTCACCAACGCCAATTTCCCTAGGCAGTGATTCTCCTGTCAAGGCTGACGTATCCAGAATAGAACGACCTTTTCTGACCAGACCATCTAGGGGCACCTTCTCCCCAGGCTTAACTAAAATATGGTCCGCAACCCTTACTGTTTCAGGGTCTACTTGAACGGCTTCTCCCCCCTCTAGTCTCCAAGCCTTAACCGACCGAATATCCATCAATTGTGCAATGGACTGACGAGATTGAGAGGTGGCCTTGTCTTGGAAATACTCCCCAATCTGATAAAAAAGCATGACGGCTACTGCCTCTGGAAATTCTCCCAAGAGAAAGGCTCCTAAGGTCGCGATACTCATCAAAAAGTTTTCATCAAAAATATTGCCACGTTGAATATTTTGAACCATCTTGATAAGAACCTTATGACCGATAATGATATATAGGGTCAGATAATAGACCAGACGAATCCAGAAATACTCCTCTGGCAGGAAAAAGCCGAAGGCAAATAGAATCGTAACAGCAAGTAGCAGCTCTTTCGCCCAATCTCGTTTTTCTGGAAGTGCCTCTTCCTTTTTCTCACTGATCACTTCGATTCCAGGTTCAATAGCATCTACTAAGTCAATAATTTCCTTATCTATCCCATCTTCGCTTTTTGTTTCCAAAGTCAGCTTTTGAGCTATCAGATTGACAGTGGCAGATTCTACCTGCTCCAATTGATTGACAGCACGTTCAATCTTAGCAGCACAATTGCCACAGTCAATTCCCCGAAGTACATACTCTTTCTTCATGTTTTTCCTCCTTCAAATGCTTCAGTGTCAAAGACAAGACTGATGCGACATGATTATCCGCAAGTTCATAATAGGTCATCTTTCCTTTTTTCTCCCCCTTGACCAATTGGCAGTCCCGCAGATAGCGTAGTTGGTGAGAAATAGCAGATTTGGTCATCTGTAACGCAATCGCTAAGTCTCCGACACAAATTGTTTTTTGCCGTACTGCTTGTAAAATCCGCAAACGAGTTGGATCAGAAATCGCCTTAAAAAAATTGGACATATTTAGCAATGTAACGGTATCAAACTCCGTCTCATGGACCCCTTGAATTAAATCTGGATTACAAGCTGTTAAACACTGTGACATATTTTGTATTCCTCCTATCCTAAAGTTGTATCAAGTAACATCATAATTAGAAATCCGTCCATAAACTCACCTGTTGCAATATCGGTATTCTTGTGTTCTTGAGCACCTGGCACAAGTTTTTCCACTACAACATAAATCATGGCTCCTGCCGCAAATGAGAGAGCATAAGATAGTAGCTGGGGCATAGACATAACAGCATAGGCCCCTAAAACAACTGCAATCGGCTCAACAATCGCTGACATGGCGCCATAGTAGAAAGCTGATTTCCTACTTCGCCCTTCTGCCCGTAGCGGCAAGGACAAGGCAGAGCCTTCTGGAATATTTTGGATACCAATTCACAAGGCTAATCCAAGGGCACTCATCCACGTAAAGGAAAGTCCAGTTGTGGCATTTGCCACACCAACTGCTAAGCCCTCTGGTATATTATGAATCACTACCGCCAGATAAAGCAGCATGGTCTTTGATAAGGGTCTTTGGGGATTCAAAATCCCTTCCTTATCACTCATCTGTTGATTCAAATGCAGGTGGGGAACCAAATAATCAATAAAGCGGATAATTAAGCCCCCGACAATAAAAACCAACAGCCGTCGGCAACCAGTAAAATCTGTTTGCAGCCATTGACTGGCTATAGCCAAATGAAAGGACAAGCAAAGACCAGACTGCAGCTGCCGTCATAATACCCGCTGCCAAGCCCATCATCATATCCATGAATTTTTGATGAATGGTTTTGACAAAAAAGACCAAACTAGCACCGATAATGGTACAAAACAGGTGAATAAGCCAGCTAATAAAGCTTGCATTACTGGTGATAGAGATGAAAAAAATGACATCTTATACCTCAATAATCGATAATAGTTGAGCAACTGTTCAACTATTACCATTATAGTTGAACAGTTGCTCAATTGTCAAGGAAGAAAGTAAAAAAGCTATGAGAAATCCCCATAGCTAGGTGGGTATGTTTATTCCCATTACCTCCTAGTCTATGGAAACAAACACATACCTATAGGGTATTCTACTCACTCTGATACCTATCCTACCATATAAGAAAAATAGTTCCACAAACCATCATAGTGATATCTGAAAATAAAAAAGGGGGGCCAAAACTATTCCCACAGACACCTCACATGCAGGAACATTTTGAACCTCCACTGAGTATGTGGAAATAAATTTCAGACATTACTGCTATCAATAATACTATCTCAACTCAGACTGTTAGATTTATACTTCACTCAAAATTCAAAAAAGGCTTAATATCAAGCCTTTTGTAAACCCTGAAACGGTAGACTATATCTTTTTCTCCAGTAGTCCCAAAACCTCGATATGTGCTTACATCTTGCTTTTCCTTCTACAAATTGACTAAAGTTAAATTTGGAGTATTAGAGGAACTGAAATATCCTATTTCTAACCTATAGTTATGCCTATTCGGTTCGAGTTTCAACTAAGTATATTCCCCATTCAGCTAATTCTACAGGCAAATCATAAACAGTTTTTCCATTACTTTCATAGATTTCAGAGATTCCTGGTGAAGTCTTAGAAAAAGTTCCCCAAGCTGTCACTAGTTCTTCTACAAATTGAATATTATGAGGTTCAAAAAAGTCATTAAATTTCGATAGTTCTTTACTATAAATTGTCACAACATTATAGCTATCAAGCATGATCTCATCATGACTTTTATGCCCACCAAATCCAAACTTACTTAGTCCATCATTAACAAGTAAATCACCGTATCTAATCAACAGTGCTAGGCATTCCTCTCTTGAACAACCATCAATATAATAAACATCCTTATGAGATTCCTTGATAATATTCTTTGCTATCACTTTTTCTCTATCAATACTGACAGGCAATTCCAAAATAAAAAACAAGGGCTCATCATGAATCGCAATAAAGTGTTGAAAAACCTCTAATATTTTTTCTGCGTGTACATTCGCCATCAAATGATGTTCAGTTAACTTTGTAAATGATTCAAACAGGTTTTCTACCAAGCTAACTTGGTGACCTTTTACTAAATTCAACATTATGCGTCCTCCAGAGAATTTAAACAATATCCACATTTATAATCTCATTATACCATTAACCCACTAAAAAGACTGTAACTTCCCAGTAACAGTCTCTTATAAATCTACCTCAGTTCCTTCAAGGAAAGTTACTACAATTTGTCCAGCTTCTGAAATACTGATGTGGTCGAGAACTCGATTCATGATAACTCCATCAAATTTATCTAAATCTAGTATCTGATACATCTGCTTTGCATAGTGCTTATGGAGAAGATTTGCTCCCTGCTCTAGCTTTTGCCACTTAGCTACCACATCAGATCTATGATCTTGTAGCAGTTCAACTACTTTCATAAAGGCTTTCTCAAGCATTTCTTCATCTATATGATTGTTTAAACATCCAATCTGGCCTTTGATCCTATATTGATTGTTACACTGCCAAACCTTCCGTTTACCACGACTTGTCGTCCAGTTCTTTCGACCAAATGCTGAACCACATTTGGCGCAAAATACTTTTGTTGTAAAAGGATTGTTTTCCTTTTGTATGATATAAAATTGGAGCTTATGTTGTTCTCTAAATTTTTTTCTTCTTGCTATTTCTAACTGAACAATCTCCCACTTCTCTCTATCTAAGATTGGTTCATGATTGTTCTCGATATAGTATTGATTAACTTGTCCATCATTATCAATTCTTTTCTTCGTCAGGAAATTAACGGTATAGGTTTTCTGAAGTAAAGCATCACCCTTGTATTTTTCATTTTGAAACATTTTCCATATAGCACTTGGGCACCACTTTACTTTACCTGTGCAACCTGGTATTTCCAGTTCTCTTAACTCTTTTGAAATTAATTACGGACTGTAACCTTCTAGTAATCTATCAGACATATGCGTTAATTCCTTAGCTTGTACATGTTTTATAATGCGATTTGCTTTTTTATATTTGTCCTAAAACATAAACTTCATAGTATTTACTCCTTACTTAAAATTTACAATACCAGTATATAAACTAATAAAAGGATGACTATATAGCCACCCTGAGAATTTTTATAATTGTATAAAGTTTTACCCCAAAATACTGTATTAATCTAACCTTCTCACATTAAGAACATCAAAAGTTCAGTCTACGAAAGCATCACATCCTTTATATCAGGACCAATACTATCACTTATTAACACATTTAAAAAAGCGTCAGTCAAAACATAATCACAATCTATATAACACTACAAAAAAGTATTCCACTATTTGCAATACTCTTTTGTAGTGTCTCGCTAGCTTTGCATAAATGCTACCGAAGCTCCTCACCGCTGCGACGAGACACATTAGAAATTTTGAACCCTGCGAAATTATTGTTACCATAATCTTGCCCTCCATTATATTAAATACATTGAATAAGCAATCACTTACTAATTCTATAAGTATTTCTACAGCCACTTGTGTGACCAACAAAAATAAGGTTGAGGAGTCTGATACATCGGTTAGCAGCAAATGATGAGGAGGGGAGTCGAACCCCTATTCCCGATAACAGAAGATTCAATATTGCAATCTCATTCTATCATAAAATTTTCAAATAAACAATCATAATTTTACTCTTAATGTTTTAAAAATTAAAACTCAAGCTTTGTTAAGAAATTCATCACAACAATTACAAATTTCCCCAAGACCAAATATTACCTAAGTTTCATATATAAGAGGTGATGCATTAATTTCCATAAAACCATGCTCATAGGTAATAACTGTACCCCCTACGTGTAACAGGAAATATAAACTCAATAACACCACCTATCGGACCAAAACACTCAACTTCTGCTCTCAGTCTGATACTTCCTCATATATTAAAAAAAGCCTTACAATCAAGGCTTTTCATAATTTCTTTTGTTTCAAGGTTTTTACGCTTTTACCAGCAAAGCTACACACTCAACATGCGTTGTTTTCTCTATTTGTACACTTTTTTTCGTCATCGTTTACGGCATTAAAACACAATTTATCATTATCTATTTTAGCATTCTTCCTTTTAGATTTGTAAGATTTTGCATCTTTAATCGAAGAATCTCCCGTTTTAAAAATTATAGTCAACATTGCTGGATCAATTTCTCCATCAGAATTTATTCCGCCTACTATGATTTTTTCAACGATACTCTCAAAAATATCCTTATCAAACTCCGTCAAAGTCTTTTGTGAAGTTAAAATTTCTTTAAAATTCTCTAATCTACTTTTTATATCAACTTCTGATTTTAAAGTTACTTCTAGGTTTACTTTTTCTTCTAAAAGCTTTTCTTTTTCAATTTGTATTTGATTAAATTTATCTTCATATACAGAATCACTAATTTTTCCATCAAGATTCATTGAAACTAATTTTTCTTCTTTTTTGTACAACGAATTTAATTTACTAACTATCTTATTCAACTCCACTTTTAAAGTATCGTCAGTGAGCTCTTCTTTTATAATTTCAAGAAAGTCTTCAGTTAGGTTATTATTTTCATAAAACAACTGTTGGTAGCTCTGTAAAAAAGCATTTTCTATAGCTTTTTCCTCTATTCCTTTACTATGAATGCAATGCTTTTTACCTTTCTTTATAGATGTTGTACAGTGCCAAATAATCTTTTTGTACTCTGAACTAGAGTGCCAACTTCTTCGAGACAGAACAGTACCACAAAAACCACATTCCAATCTACTACTAAAAGGATACATCCTTGAATATCTTTCTCGTTTTCCTTTTGTATTTGCTATGGTTTTCTTGTTACCTGCTCTTCGTAATCGAATTTCTTGCGCCTGTGTAAAAGTTTCTGGACTAATTATTGCATCATGATTGTTTTTAATGTAGTATTTATCTTCTTCACCGAAATTTATCAAACGTCTCTTACTAATGGGATCAACCGTGAAAGTTTTTCCCATTAGAATATCACCTTTATACTTCTCGTTTTTAATAATTCCTAAAACTGTTGTGTCTTGCCAGTGATCAAGACCTCTCGGAGTTTTATAACCTAGTTCATCCAGTTCTCTAGCTATTGCCTTACCCCCAATACCATCAATGTATCGTTCAAAAATATAACGTACTATCTTGGCTTCTTTTTCATTTATTGATATTGACTTTGTATCTTGATTATAGTCATAACCAAGACAACCTTGAAAACCAATAAGTTCTCCACGTTGCATCTTCATTTTTAAACCTTTTTTAACATGGGCAGATGTATTTTCAACTTCCTGTTGAGCCACTGAACTTAATATCGTTAATAGTAACTCACCATCCATAGTTAAAGTATCAATGTTTTCTTCTTCGAAAAATACTCCAATTTGTTTATCTTTAAGCAAACGAACATATTTGAGAGTATCTAATGTATTTCTAGCAAAGCGAGCAATGGCTTTGGTAATGATATAGTCTATTTTTCCATCAAGGCAATCTGAAATCAATCTTTGAAAATCTTGTCTTTTTCCAACTTGAGTTCCTGAAATCCCTTCATCAGCATAAATATCAACCAAATTCCAATCTTGATGCTGTGATATATACTCTCTATAATGACGAACTTGAGAATCATAGCTATTTTTTTGATCATCACTATCGGAACTAACACGACAATATGCTGCTACTCTCCTTGATAAAGAACCACTATTGTCATTTCTTCTAGTTACTAAAGGATTTGCTTTTATAATTTCAACGTTATTTGACATGGCTTAACCTCCTATTTCTCTGCATTTATTTTACCGCAACCAATAAAAAAGGTCAGCTAATTTGTGTATATTTTACGCAGTTTCAGCTTTATTTTTTCATATTCTTTTTCGCTAATAAGTTTTTTTAAGAATAATAGATTTAGCATCTCTAGCTCGACAATATAATTTTCTAAATTTGATTTCAAAAAATCACTTCCCTTTTATCTTTTATCAATCTCCTCCATGGCATGACTGATGAAGTCATCATAAGAATTACACTTGCTGCTCTTTTACGGTGGCAGCCTGAACGGTCAGAAGTATCATTGTATATCATTTGTATCATGGCATATAAAGTATCGCTCTATTTTATTGATGGTTTTAATATCGCTCTTATCATGGCGAGCCATTCAAATCTGCTCCACAAATGAGGAAAGTACCATTTTGGACTATTCAATTGTCAATGTGCTTTCTTAACCTACTACTTTTTGGAGTAATGGTCTTCTTTATTATCCACTCGACCTACAAGGTAGTCTAAACTTACATTATAAAAATCTGCAAGTTTGATAAGGTCATCTATAGAGATTAACCTGGTACCAGCTTCCATTTTAGAATAAGCTGATCTTGTACAATTCAAAACGATTTTCGCAATATATTCTTGTGTCAAATCATCATCTTCACGTAAATCTCTAATCCTTTTCAACATTTGTTGTCTCCTAAAACAAGTATAATATAGTTATTTTCTTATTTTTAAATATGTGACAAATTGGAACATGAAACTATTCTATATATACTTTTTAGGAAACTGTTTACTCTAAATGTATCTCATTTTCCTTAATAGATTTCATATTTTGTTTTTTCTTATATTTCTTTATTGTTTTATTAAACATT
>CAUQZY010000012.1:0-31813 GCA_963522395.1 uncultured Streptococcus sp. | reverse complement strand
AAAATAGGCTCCATAATATCTATAGGGGATTTACCCACTACAAATATTATAGAGCCCTTTTTTATAGTTGTGGGGAGATTTACTTCATTTTCTCCTGAGATTGAGTTTTTGCCCAGCCGATTTATCCACCACCTCAAAACAGTGCTTTGAGAAACCATTGCCTATCTTCCTAGTTTGCTCTTTGATTTTTCATTGATTAGCAATAGACTTCAAAATTATAAAAACGCATAATAGCAGATGTAGAAAATCTTGCTACTATGCGTTTTATTATGGAAAGACTTACTGTATTTTTTCTCAAATCGAGTTTTTACTCAACTTCTTTATTTGATTGGAATAGAAATCCCAATTAATTTTTCTGAGTAGAGGGTTTTGATATTGGCCTCATCAATAGAGTCCTTATCAATTTTACGTTTCAAGAAAAACTCTTGGATGGCTTCGATTTCAGTTTCTCGAATAGCACGGTGTTTATTTGAGATGAGGATTTCATAGTGAAGCGGAGCTTGGGTAAAAATAACATCTGTATTTCCAGCAGAATAGACCTCAACAAGGGTTGCATCTGTACTCTCTAGCTGGCCTTTTACAAGTTGCGAGTGTGAGTTTGTCGTATTGATAAGCTTCATAATATTTCCTCCGATTTTCTAATTCTATTATAGCATTTTTTGAATAAAGTAGCTTGGTTTAGTCAATCTTATGCTGTTTTTTCCAAGATTGGATGGCCCATTTATGGCTACCACGTTTAAGATTTTCAATAGCCTCGTCGATAGGGAACCAGGCAATATGATTAAAATCTTCTAGTGGTTTTTGAACTTTCTTGAAAGAAGTCGCTTCATAGAGGTAGGCAGGATTGTAGTAGTAGGTATCACGGTGACGAGAGTAGAAATATTCGTCAGCTTGTCCGTAATAGCTACCAATTTCAGCAGTAAAGCCAAGTTCTTCAATCAACTCACGTTTTAGGGCTTCTTGATGATTTTCACCTGCTTCAATTTCGCCACCTGGTAAGAACCAAGCACCATTAGGTGCTTGAACAAGAACAATTTGTTTTTGTTCAGCGTCTGGAATAACCGCATATACACCGTAACGTGAAACATAGTCTGTATTTGCTTTTTTTTCTCCGAAAGTTGGGTTTGCCATTGCATTTTCCTCATTATCTAGTATCGTTATTATTATCATAATGGACAAAGGGCGAGCTGTCAAGAAATTACAGTTATTTTAGTAAAAAAGAAGCAGAAAAATTTCATTTTCTACTCCTTTTCTATAGGATTTATTCTTCTTTTTCAGAAGTCTTCACTTCAGCTTTTTTGGCAGACTTGATTTGAATCTTGCCCTTGCTGGTCATAACTGCTTTGAGATCTTTTTCGCTTGGATTTTCAAGGTAGTAATCAGTGATTGCGTCCTCAATATAGTCTTGAATAGTACGACGAAGTGGGCGTGCCCCCATTTTTGGATCATAGCCGAGGTCAACTAATTTTTCCTTGACCTTGTCAGTTACATCTAAATGAATGTTGTTGCTAGAGAGGCGTTCGTTAACATCTGCTAGCATGAGCTCGACAATCTGAAGGAGATTATCTTTGCTGAGAGCCTTAAATTCGATAATACCATCAAAACGGTTCATAAACTCTGGACTAAAGAAGTTGCCGAGTTCACCGAGAACAGAGTTGGTACGTCCTTCTCTAGCAGCCCCAAATCCAACGCTGGCTTCTGCCTTACCTGTACCTGCATTTGAGGTCATGATAATGATGGCATCCTTGAAGCTAACGGTGCGTCCTTGCCCATCTGTCAAACGACCATCGTCCAAGACTTGAAGGAACATATGCATGACATCTGGATGGGCTTTCTCTACTTCATCCAAGAGAATAAGAGAGTAGGGATTGCGGCGGACTTTTTCAGTTAATTGCCCAGCCTCATCGTAGCCGACATAACCTGGAGGGGCACCGACCAACTTAGCTACGCTGTGTTTTTCCATATATTCACTCATATCAAAGCGAATCATGCTGTCAGCAGAACCAAAGAGTTCGATGGCCAGTTGTTTGGAAAGTTCTGTCTTACCGACACCAGTTGGTCCGACGAAGAGGAAGCTTCCGATTGGGCGGTTAGGGGTCCCAAGTCCAACCCTATTACGGCGAATAGCCTTGGCAATCTTATCTACAGCATCATCTTGTCCAATAACATGAGACTTGAGGTCTTCGGCTAGATGGATGAGTTGAGATTGTTCTTTCTCTTTCAAATCCCCAACAGGGATGTTGGTTTTCTGCTCGATAATGTGTTCAATAGTTTTCTCGCTGATGATAGGAGTATCTTGGTCTGTGACCTTTTTCTTTTGCATTTCCTTATACTTGGCAATCTGGTCGCGGAAGTAGGCGGCCTTCTCAAAATCTTCCTCTCGTGTAGCTTGAGATTTGAGATTTTCAGCTTCAATCAAGCGTTGATCAATTACTTTAGGGTCTACAAAATTCAAGGTCAAGTTCATCTTAGAACCAGCTTCATCTAGGAGGTCAATGGCCTTGTCAGGCAAGAAGCGGTCTTGGATGTAGCGATTGGACAGAGTTGCAGCTGCTTCAATTGCAGCATCGGTATACTGAACGTGGTGGTAGTCTTCGTATTTCTTTTGAATCCCTTTGAGGATAGTGATTGTTTCTTCCACTGTTGGTTCATCGACCTTGACAGGCTGCATACGACGCTCTAGGGCAGCATCCTTTTCAATGATACGGTATTCATTGAGGGTAGTGGCACCGACCAGTTGCAGCTCACCACGAGCAAGGGCGGGCTTGAGGATATTTCCTGCATCCATATTGCCATCGCCCGCAGAACCCGCACCGACAATTTCATGGATTTCATCGATAAAGAGGATGATGTCCTCACGTTTGCGAATTTCTTCCATGAGTTTTTGCATGCGTTCTTCAAATTGTCCTCGGATCCCCGTTCCTTGAACCAAGCTAACCACATCCAAGCGGATGACTTGTTTACCTTGGAGTTTATGTGGAACATCGCCATCAACGATTTTCTGAGCTAGACCTTCGACAACGGCCGTTTTTCCGACACCTGGTTCACCGATAAGAACAGGATTATTCTTAGTTCTACGATTGAGAATTTCGATGACACGGATAATCTCATCGTCGCGCCCAATAACCGGGTCTATATCTCCACGACGGGCAATCTCAGTTACGTTGATACCAAATTCTTCCAGCAGGCCTTTTTCTTGGCTTGGTGGAGGAGTTTGAGCAGATCCACGATTTTGGGAACCATAACCGCCGTTTCCACCGTAACCTCCACCTGATTGGGTTGGGGGAGTCGGAGGAGTATTGTTAGAAGGCCTGAAATTGTTTAGGTCATTGAAGAAATCACCAAAGGGATCAAAGTCACGATTGTTCAAATCCGTCATGCCTTTAAAGAGACTGTTGTTAGGGTCTGTTTTGATAATCTTGTAGCAGTTTTGACAGAGGTCAATTTGTTTTTGCTTTCCATTGAGATTGGTATAAAGATGAATTGTTGAGTCGTTGATTTTACAGTTTTGACAAAGCATACATCTACCTCATTTCTTTCTTTAGCCTGACCTATTTAAAGGTCAAAAATAGTCAAATTTCTATACTCTCATTATAACAGGATTGGGGTGTAAAGCAAGTAAAAAGATTGCAGCTTTGAGAAGTTGTTACAATGAAAATATTTGTGGATTTGGACTATAAAAAAATCCTATTTGTGAGACAAAAAGGATTTTGGTTAGACATGCAGGGGTAATCCCGACTAGTTTTAGATTAGTAAAGGAGTTCGTAAATCTCCATTGCAATCAAGTCAATGCTGTCAAACGTATAAGTTTCGCGAGCTTCGACATCACGAAGGGTAAAGATTGATCCGTTTTCTTCGTCGTGGCTGTATGCAACTTCTGCAACAACAACTCCTTCGCGTTCAAAATTACGTTTTAAATTTCCGCCGTCTTTTGCCATTGCTTCAAGGCGGTTGATGATTCTAACCAAATGTGATTCCATTTTGATTCTCCTTCATTTCTTATCGTTACTATTTTACCATAAAGGAGGCCAACTTGACTAGAAAAAACTAAGATTTCTCGCTAATTCTACCAGCTTAAAGTTTTTTTGAATAAATTAGACAAAAGATTTGAATTTTAATTCAATTCATGTTATAATCATACAGTATTCTATTTTAGAAAGCAGTGTGACTATGAATTTTTCTTTTTTACCTAAGTATTTACCTTATTTTAACTATGGGGCTGTCGTGACAGTTCTCATTTCTATCTGTGTTGTCTTTTTGGGAACTATTTTGGGTGTTGTCTTGGCTTTTGGGCAACGTTCAAAGTTTAAACCGCTTGTTTGGCTGGCCAACTTGTACGTTTGGATTTTCCGTGGGACACCGATGATGGTTCAGATTATGATTGCCTTTGCTCTTATGCATATCAATGCTCCGACTATTCAGGTTGGGATTTTGGGTGTTGATTTTTCTCGCTTGATTCCAGGGATTTTGATTATCTCTATGAACAGTGGTGCTTATGTTTCTGAGACTGTTCGTGCTGGAATCAATGCAGTTCCAAAAGGTCAGCTAGAGGCGGCTTATTCGCTAGGGATTCGTCCTAAAAATGCTATGCGGTATGTGATTTTGCCACAAGCTATCAAAAATATTTTGCCAGCATTGGGGAACGAATTTATCACCATTATCAAGGATAGTTCTCTTTTATCAGCTATTGGTGTCATGGAGTTGTGGAACGGAGCTACAACAGTTTCTACAACAACCTATCTACCTTTAACACCACTTTTATTTGCAGCCTTTTACTACTTGATTATGACCTCTATTTTGACAGTAGCCTTGAAAGCTTTTGAAAAACGTATGGGACAAGGAGATAAGAAATAATGACAGAAACCTTGATAAAAATTGAAAATTTACATAAATCATTTGGAAAGAATGAAGTATTGAAGGGCATCAACCTCGAGATTAAAAGAGGAGAAGTTGTCGTTATCATCGGTCCTTCAGGGAGCGGGAAATCTACCTTGCTTCGCTCTATGAATTTGTTGGAAGAAGCAAGTAAAGGGAAGGTTATCTTTGAGGGAGTCGATATTACGGACAAGAAGAATGACCTCTTTGCCATGCGTGAGAAGATGGGCATGGTTTTCCAACAATTTAACCTCTTTCCTAATATGACTGTGATGGAAAATATCACCTTGTCACCTATCAAGACCAAAGGTGAGAGCAAGGCAGTGGCTGAGAAGAGAGCCCAAGAACTTTTGGAAAAAGTTGGTTTGCCAGATAAGGCAGATGCTTATCCACAGAGTTTGTCAGGTGGGCAGCAACAACGGATTGCTATTGCGCGTGGGTTGGCCATGGAACCAGATGTTTTGCTCTTTGACGAGCCGACTTCAGCCTTGGACCCTGAAATGGTAGGTGAGGTGCTGGCTGTTATGCAAGACCTTGCCAAATCAGGAATGACCATGGTTATCGTAACACATGAGATGGGATTCGCCCGTGAGGTGGCAGATCGTGTCATCTTTATGGCAGACGGTGTGGTTGTTGAAGATGGAACACCTGAGCAGATTTTTGAACAAACCCAAGAACAACGGACTAAAGACTTCTTGAGTAAGGTTTTATAAGTTAGCTTTGTTTAGCTATTTGTAGCCAACTTTACATATAAAATATAGATTAATGAAAAGCTCGAACCGAGCTTTTTCTTATAGTTTGAAACTATAAGATATCCTAGGAAAGAAGTGTTAGAGGGGACTAGCAGTTTTTGGTATAATGGAAGATATTTGAAAGAAAAGAGAAGTGATATGACACAGATTATTGATGGGAAAGCTTTAGCGGCCAAATTGCAGGGGCAGTTGGCTGAAAAGACTGCAAAACTAAAGGAAGAAACAGGTCTAGTGCCTGGTTTGGTAGTGATTTTGGTTGGGGACAATCCAGCCAGCCAAGTCTACGTTCGCAACAAGGAGAGGTCAGCTCTTGCGGCTGGTTTTCGTAGCGAAGTAGTGCGAGTTCCAGAGACAATTAGTCAAGAGGAATTGTTAGACTTGATTGCCAAATATAATCAAGATCCAGTTTGGCATGGAATTTTGGTCCAGTTGCCCTTACCAAAACATATCGATGAAGAGGCGGTTCTATTGGCTATTGACCCAGAAAAGGATGTGGATGGTTTCCATCCTCTAAATATGGGACGCCTTTGGTCTGGACATCCAGTCATGATTCCATCAACACCTGCAGGAATTATGGAAATGTTTCATGAATATGGGATTGACTTAGAAGGTAAAAATGCGGTCGTCATCGGTCGTTCCAATATCGTTGGAAAACCCATGGCCCAGCTTCTTTTGGCAAAGAATGCTACAGTGACTTTGACTCACTCACGAACTCATAATCTTGCCAAGGTGGCTGCTAAAGCAGATATTCTTGTAGTAGCAATCGGCCGAGCCAAGTTTGTGACTGCTGACTTTGTCAAACCAGGTGCTGTTGTCATTGACGTTGGGATGAACCGTAATGAAAATGGTAAGCTCTGTGGAGATGTGGATTATGAGGCAGTTGCACCACTTGCTAGCCACATCACGCCAGTTCCTGGAGGCGTCGGCCCTATGACCATTACCATGCTGATGGAGCAAACCTATCAAGCAGCCCTTCGGACATTGGATAGAAAATAAGAGAAACATTCGATTATTTTCTATATCTATATATAAAATGGCAGAAATGAATATTAAATTTTAGATATAAGATTACAGAAGGAGGTCTGCGCCTCCTTTTTGTTGTATAATAAAAGCGAGAGGAAAAAACGATGAGAGTGATTGATCAAGCCTTACTAGAAAAAGTCATTATTGAACGTTCTCGTACAAGTCATAAAGGAGACTATGGTCGCTTGCTTCTGTTAGGTGGAACTTATCCTTACGGTGGTGCTATCATCATGGCTGCTTTGGCAGCTGTTAAAAGCGGTGCAGGATTGGTGACTGTTGGAACAGATAGGGAAAATATCACAGCTTTACACAGTCATTTACCTGAGGCTATGGCCTTTTCTCTTCAAGACCAGCAATTGTTAAAAGAGCAATTGGAGAAGGCAGAAGTTGTCTTGTTGGGGCCTGGTTTACGAGACGATGCTTTTGGAGAAGATTTAGTCAAAGAGGTCTCTACTAGCTTAAGACAGAATCAGATTTTGATTGTAGACGGAGGTGCTTTGACTATTCTTGCCAGAACAAGATTGTCATTTCCTTCCAGTCAGCTTATCCTAACTCCCCACCAAAAGGAGTGGGAAAAACTGTCTGGAATTACGATTGAAAAGCAAAACAAAGCTACAACAGCTAGTGCCCTGACTTCTTTCCCTCAAGGAACAATTTTGGTAGAGAAAGGTGCAGCTACTCGTATCTGGCAAGTTGGCCAATCTGATTATTACCAGTTACATGTTGGCGGTCCCTATCAGGCGACTGGAGGAATGGGAGATACTCTGGCTGGAATGATTGCAGGATTTGCAGGCCAATTTCGACAGGCCAGTCTCTACGAGCGTGTGGCAGTAGCGACTCATCTTCATTCAGCAATAGCCCAAGAACTATCCCAAGAGCATTATGTGGTCTTGCCGACGGAAATCAGCAGTCATCTTCCCAAAGTAATGAACAAAATATCTCAAAATAGGCTGGTCTAGAATTTAATTTGAGTGGGAAATTTAGAAAAATTTTCTAAGATAAAACGCATAATATCAAGTTTTTATACCTGATAATATGCGTTTTTATAATTTTGAAATCTCTGTGATCTTTTATACTCATTTCAATAATCAGATTCATTCTCAATCCAAACCTTTTCCTTCAATTTCGATAGGCTGTTGAAAAAATTTTAAAGAACTTTACTTTGCCAAATATATTTTCTACCCTATTTATATCTCTATTTTATCATTTTTTGTATCCCAGGAAGTCAATTATGAGAAATTTGGGAAAAGACAGTTCAAATGGAAAAAAAGAAACGGAAATAATTTTATAATAATGAATGTTCTTGTTTAATTGCTTTTTTTATTCATTTTATAAATTTTTAAAAATGATAATAAAGAATTTCTGCAATGAAAATATTTTCAATCTCATTTTCTTGTTTTAATATTGCCGAAAATAGAATATTTGATGTTTCCAACTTTTGAATAATAAAGGTATACATGATATAATGAAAGTAGCTCTCTAATGGAGGTGTTTGAGTGGAAAATCTGAAGAAAATGGCAGGTATCAAGGCTGCTGAGTTTGTCAAGGATGGTATGGTTGTCGGCCTGGGAACGGGTTCTACTGCCTATTATTTTGTCGAAGAAATCGGTCGTCGTATCAAGGAAGAAGGACTACGAATTACAGCTGTAACGACCTCTAGTGTGACCAGTAAACAGGCTGAAGAGCTTAATATCCCGCTCAAGTCTATTGACCAAGTAGACTTTGTCGATGTGACAGTTGACGGGGCGGATGAAGTGGATAGCCAGTTTAACGGAATCAAAGGCGGTGGTGGTGCCCTTCTCATGGAGAAGGTTGTAGCAACGCCCTCAAAAGAATATATTTGGGTAGTGGATGAAAGCAAGCTAGTCGAGAAACTGGGTGCTTTTAAATTGCCAGTAGAAGTGGTTCAGTATGGCGCAGAACAGGTCTTTCGTCGTTTTGAACGAGCTGGCTACAAACCAAGTTTCCGTGAAAAAGACGGCCAACGTTTTGTGACCGATATGCAGAACTTTATCATTGACCTTGCCTTGGATGTCATTGAAGATCCAATTGCTTTCGGACAAGAACTGGACCATGTCGTTGGTGTTGTGGAGCACGGTTTATTCAACCAAATGGTGGATAAGGTCATCGTTGCTGGACGAGATGGGGTTCAGATTTTAACTTCAAGTAAAGGAAAATAGAAGGAGATACACTATGTCAAAATTTAATCGTATTCACTTGGTGGTATTGGATTCTGTAGGAATCGGAGCTGCACCAGATGCTAATAACTTTGTCAATGCAGGAGTTCCAGATGGAGCTTCTGACACATTAGGACACATTTCAAAAGCAGTTGGTTTGAATGTCCCAAACATGGCTAAAATTGGTCTTGGAAATATTCCTCGAGAAACTCCTCTTAAGACTGTTCCAGCTGAAAGCAATCCAACTGGATATGCAACCAAATTAGAAGAAGTATCCCTTGGTAAGGATACCATGACTGGACACTGGGAAATCATGGGACTTAACATTACAGAACCTTTCGATACTTTCTGGAACGGATTCCCAGAAGAAATTTTGACGAAAATTGAAGAATTCTCAGGACGCAAGGTCATTCGTGAAGCTAACAAACCTTACTCAGGAACGGCTGTTATCGATGATTTTGGACCACGTCAAATGGAAACTGGAGAGTTGATTATCTATACTTCAGCTGACCCTGTTTTGCAAATTGCTGCCCACGAAGATATTATTCCCTTGGACGAATTGTACCGTATCTGTGAATACGCTCGTTCAATTACACTTGAGCGCCCTGCCCTTCTCGGTCGTATCATTGCTCGTCCTTATGTAGGGGAACCAGGTAACTTCACTCGTACGGCTAACCGTCGTGACTTGGCTGTATCTCCATTTGCACCAACTGTTTTGGATAAATTGAACGAAGCTGGTATCGATACTTACGCTGTTGGAAAAATCAACGATATCTTTAACGGAGCTGGGATCAATCATGACATGGGCCACAACAAGTCAAACAGCCACGGAATTGATACATTATTGAAGACTATGGGACTTGCTGAGTTTGAAAAAGGATTCTCCTTCACAAACTTGGTTGACTTTGATGCCCTTTACGGCCACCGTCGTAATGCTCACGGTTATCGTGATTGCTTGCATGAGTTCGATGAACGTTTGCCTGAAATTATCGCTGCCATGAGAGAGAATGACCTTCTCTTGATTACTGCGGACCATGGAAATGACCCAACCTATGCAGGAACAGACCACACTCGTGAATATATTCCACTTTTGGCTTACAGTCCTGCCTTTAAAGGAAATGGTGTCATTCCAGTTGGACATTTTGCAGATATCTCAGCGACAGTTGCGGATAACTTTGGTGTTGAAACAGCCATGATTGGGGAAAGTTTCTTAGATAAGTTGGTATAAGATGACGCGATATGCTTTACTTGTTCGGGGCATTAATGTCGGAGGGAAAAATAAGGTTGTCATGGCTCAACTTCGCCAAGAACTGACAGAGTTGGGACTGGAAAAGGTTGAGACCTACATCAACAGTGGCAATATTTTCTTTACTTCGACAGATGCCAAAGCCCAATTGGTTGAAAAGTTAGAGGCTTTCTTTGCAGTCCATTATCCATTTATTCAGAGCTTTTCTTTACTGAGTTATGAAGACTTTGAAGCGGAACTTGAAAATCTGCCTGAATGGTGGACCAAAGATTTGGCGCGAAAGGATGTGCTCTTTTACACGGAGGGTTTGGATGTAGCTCAAGTCATTGAGAAAGTTGAAAGTTTAGAACTGGAAGATGAAGTGGTTCATTTTGGAAAACTTGGTATTTTCTGGGGGAAATTCTCTGAGGAATCCTACTATGCAACTGCATATCATAAGTACTTGCTCAAGATGCCTTTTTATCGCCATATCACCATTCGCAATGCTAAAACTTTCGACAAAATCGGTCAAATGCTAAAAAATAATAAAGGAGACACACAATGACATTTTTAGATAAAATCAATGAAACAGCTGCCTTCCTGAAAGACAAGGGAATCCAAGCACCTGAGTTTGGTCTAATCCTTGGATCAGGTCTGGGAGAACTGGCAGAAGAAATCGAAAATCCAGTTGTAGTAGACTATACAGATATTCCGAACTGGGGCCGTTCGACAGTAGTCGGTCACGCTGGTAAACTGGTATATGGTGACCTTGCAGGTCGCAAGGTTTTGGCTCTTCAAGGTCGTTTCCATTTCTACGAAGGCAATCCTCTGGAAGTGGTGACATTCCCAGTTCGTGTCATGAAAGTTCTCGGATGTGAAGGTGTTATTGTAACCAATGCAGCTGGCGGTATTGGATTTGGTCCTGGTACCTTGATGGCTATCTCAGACCATATTAACATGACGGGTCAAAACCCATTGATGGGTGAAAACTTGGATGATTTTGGTCCTCGTTTCCCAGATATGTCTAAGGCCTACACACCAGAATACCGTGCTACTGCCCATGAAGTGGCTAAAAAACTTGGTATCAAGCTTGATGAAGGTGTCTATATCGGTGTTACTGGTCCAACTTATGAAACACCAGCAGAGATTCGTGCCTATAAGATACTGGGAGCTGATGCAGTCGGTATGTCTACGGTTCCTGAAGTTATTGTAGCAGCCCACTCAGGTTTGAAAGTTCTAGGAATTTCATGTATCACTAACCATGCTGCAGGATTCCAAGAAGAACTTAATCACGAAGAAGTTGTAGAAGTGACTGAACGTGTTAAAGGTGACTTCAAGGGCTTGCTTAAAGCGATTCTTGCTGAACTATGAGAAAGAAAAATAAGTAGGAAAGCATTTCTGTAAATTGGAAGATGAATGAAACAATTAACTTCCATATAGAATTATGATATAAAAAATGAATGAGGTTCCCATACTTTTACAAACCTCATCAAATCCTTGTTAACCAAGTATAAAAATGAAACTGTGACGCTAAAGAGGATTAGCTGATTGGAGAGTATTGTTGGTAAAGAGGGTTAAAAAATAAAAGAAAGATATATGAATAAATGAGAATTGGTCAACGAATAATGCGTTTTGGCATAAAAAAATTAAGTATCGGAGTTGTATCTGTTGCAGTTGGTTTTGCTTTTTTAGCACCGACAGGAATTTCTGCCAATGAAGGAAATCCAGTTGTGAAAAATGATACTCCTCTAGTAGTAAATGCAACGGATAGTCCGACAAAACTAGAAAATCCTGATAAAAAACAGGAAATATCTATTACAGAGGAGAAAACTACAGCTGCTCAATCAACTTTAGAGTCAAAAGAAGTTGTTAAAACTCAGAAAGAAAAAGCAGGAGAAGAATTATATCATAAAGAATCTGCTGTGCCTCATGAGGAATTGAAGAAAGAGGAAATCCTAAAGGATGAGCCGAAAAATTCTCGTCCAGTAACAGAGGCAGACTTTGTCAAAATTTCTAAAGGAGAACTCCATGTAGAGAAGGAACTTGTCGATAATTCTTTATACGGTGGAAAATTTTTAGATCCTGATGGAGATGATGATCATGATGGAATAAAAAATAAGGATGAATTGTATGTTTACAATAAAGATGGGAAAGACTACTTAGGATATCATAGCCATCCTTTACTAGCAGATAGTGATGGGGATGGATTAGCAGATGGAGAAGATGATAACAAGAAACAATGGTATGTCACAGATCGTGATTCCCTCCTTTTTATGGAGTTGGCTTATCGTGATGATGCTTACATTGACAAAATTCTAGATCATAAAAATCCTTTTCCAAGTCTTTATCTTGATCGTCAAGAATATAAAATGATGCACAATGAACTGGCACCATTTTGGAAGATGAAAAAGGCTTATCATACAGCAAGTGGCTTGGATGCTTTCTTATTTGAGACCAAGAGCGATCTCCCTTATCTCAAAGATGGAACGGTGCATATGTTGGCTATACGTGGAACAAGACTGAATGATGCGAAAGATTTAAGTACAGATTTTGTTTTGTTTGGAGGAAATAAACCTGCACAAGCGGATGATATCCGTAATGTTGTAAAAGAACTGGCGCAGGATTCCAGCATTACCAATCTGTATATGACAGGTCATTCTCTGGGAGGCTACCTAGCTCAGATTGCAGCGGTTGAAGCTTACCAAAAATATCCTGATTTTTATAACCATGTATTGAGGAAAGTGACGACTTTCAGTGCTCCTAAAGTGATTACTTCCAGAACTATTTGGAATGCTAAGAATGGTTTCTGGGATGTGGGGTTAGAAAGTCGTAAGTTAGCTCTATCTGGTAAAATAAAACATTATGTGGTCGATAATGATAATGTTGTGACATCTTTGATTCGTAATGATAATGATATTGTAACTTTTACAGGTAACTCTAGTTTCAAACACCGTTCGCGTGGTTATTTTGAAAGTAGAATGAATACTATTCCGAATTTTAATATTGGAAAACGTGATACGCTTGATAAACAGGGATATCGTGATCAAAAATTGGACAAAGTCTATTTCTTTAAGAAACAACAAGTCCCTCTGTCATCTAGTCAACCAAGCGCTGAACCTCTTGAAAATATAGCTCTAGGGAAACGAGTAACTCAAAGTTCGACAGCTTTTGGAGGAGATGCTAGAAGAGCAGTTGATGGGAAATTAGATGGAAATTACGGACATAATTCTGTTACTCATACAGATTTTCAATCAAAACCTTGGTGGCAAGTCGATTTAGATAAGGAAGAAACGATTCGCCAGATTAATATTTACAATCGAACAGATGCTGCTCAAGATAGACTGACTAATTTTAATGTGATTCTTTTGGATAGTTCTGGAAAAGAAATTGAAAGAAAGCGCATTGCATACTTACGAGATAGTTTCGCTCAGATTTCAATTGATTATAAGAAAGCTCGTTTTGTACGCATCGAGTTAGATGGATATAACGCTCTCAGTCTTGCAGAAGTCCAAGTATATCGTGCTGAGAATATCGCTTGGAAAAAACAAGCTAAGCAAAGTTCTACTGATTTTGGTGGAGATGCTAGTCGTGCCTTGGATGGCAATACCAATAGTAGTTATAGCCAGCAATCAATTACCCATACAAAATTTGAAAATCAGCCTTGGTGGGAAGTTGATTTAGGTCGTACAGAACAGGTAGGACTTGTTCGCCTTCATAACCGTGGGGATGGAGAACTTTCTAAACGTCTGTCAGACTTTGATGTGATTTTATATGATGAAAAAGGGACAGAAGTTGCTAGACAATATGTTTCTCGTTTAGAAGGAAGCAGTTTAGATCTCCAGTTGAATGGTAAACTAGGTCGCCGTGTTCGCATTCAATTGCGTCAAAAAAATCAAGCTCTTAGTCTTGCGGAAGTAGAAGTTTTTCGATTTGTAGCTAAAAATAATGCAACTACGCAAGCTTCTAAGCCTGTGCAACTGTTAAATTACACTCCTGTAAAAGATAAAACCCTAACTATTCAACATAGTGGTGCTTATATTGCACGTTATTCAATATCGTGGGAAGAAGTTACAGTAGATAAAAATGGTCAATCAGTTGTCCGAAGTCGTTCTTGGGAAGGGAATGGGCGCAATCAGACCGCAGGATTTGTCCTCAACCTCCCAATTAAGTCTAATATGCGTAATCTTCGAATTAAGATCGAAAAGAGAACAGGTCTTATCTGGAATAGATGGCAAACAATCTATGATAACAGACCTCTCCTTGCACAACCACATCGAAAAATTACTCACTGGGGAACAACATTGAATTCTAAGGTGAGTGACGATGATGTCTTGTAATCTGACGATACAATGACAGTTACATTTGTCTAGTTCATAAGAAAGCACTAGCTGATCTTGAATAGAACTCAGCTAGTGCTCTGTGAGAGAACAAAAATTAAACAGAAAGGTAGAGCGAGATGTTCTGATTTGAACACGAGCGGAAAACTTGGAAAATAGATAATCTGACTGAGAAATCAGGATTTCTCGTCAGATTCCTAATTTTCAGTCGTTTTCTTGTCGCTCTCTAATCTTCATAAAATAAAGAAAGGATGGGTAAACCGTATTTGCTGAACTGAATACGGGCGGAGAACTGTGTAAAAAAGATAAACTGTCTAGCATCTGCGATGCGTCGTCAGTTTCCTATTTTTACTTTGTTCTCTGTCGCCCTTTATATCTTAATTATGTCTATCCATATTGCTGCTCAGCAGGGTGAAATTGCTGATAAAATTCTTCTTCCTGGGGATCCTCTTCGTGCGAAATTTATTGCGGAGAATTTCCTTGAAGATGCTGTTTGTTTTAACGAAGTGCGTAACATGTTTGGTTACACTGGTACTTACAAGGGTCACCGTGTATCTGTCATGGGAACTGGGATGGGAATGCCATCGATTTCGATTTATGCGCGTGAGTTGATTGTTGACTACGGTGTGAAAAAATTGATCCGTGTGGGAACTGCGGGTTCTTTGAATGAAGATGTCCACGTTCGTGAATTGGTTTTGGCGCAGGCAGCTGCAACTAACTCAAACATCGTCCGTAATGACTGGCCACAGTACGATTTTCCACAAATTGCTAGCTTTGATTTGCTTGATAAGGCCTACCATATCGCCAAAGAACTTGGTATGACAACCCACGTTGGGAACGTTTTGTCATCTGATGTCTTTTATTCAAACTACTTTGAAAAGAATATCGAGCTTGGTAAATGGGGAGTCAAGGCTGTGGAAATGGAAGCAGCGGCTCTTTACTATCTTGCTGCTCAACACCATGTTGATGCTTTAGCTATTATGACTATTTCAGATAGCTTGGTCAATCCAGATGAAGATACAACTGCAGAAGAACGTCAAAACACCTTCACTGATATGATGAAGGTTGGTTTGGAAACATTGATTGCAGACTAAAGGTAGGCTATATTTAGAATGATTTCTCTTGTTCTCAAAATGATAACTATCAACAATGAATCAATCCTGAAATAGGTAAGAATAAGGAAATTGAAGGAAGCTTAATTGTGTCAAAGGACCGAGACTAGTCAGTTTAATATCTAAATCATAATCAAATAAAGTTGGAAGCCAAGTTGACAAGAAGTCAAGACTTTCAACTTTTTAACTTGAAAATTCCTAGGAGTACAAAATGGATAAGATTAAACAATTACAAGGTATTATTGATCAAAGTCAGAGCATTGTCTTTTTCGGTGGTGCAGGGGTTTCTACAGAGTCTAATATTCCAGATTTTCGTAGTTCAGATGGTATATATAGTCTGAAACTAGGTCGCCATTTTACTGCCGAGCAACTGGTTTCACGCACTATGTTTGAGCGCTATCCAGAGGATTTTTTTGATTTCTACAAAAAGTATCTGGTCTATCCTGATGCCAAGCCGAATTTAGCACATGATTATCTAGCGTCGTTGGAAAAAACAGGTAAATTAAAGGCGATTGTGACGCAAAATATCGATAGTCTCCATGAAATGGCAGGATCTCAGAAAGTTTTGAAACTGCATGGTAGTGCAGATCGTAATTATTGTTTGGGCTGTCATCGCTTTTATGATTTGACTGCCTTTTTGGCACTTGAAGGTCCAGTTCCCTACTGCTTAGATTGTGGCAAGGTTGTCAAACCTGACGTGACCCTTTATGAGGAAGCGCTAGATATGGATGTATTTAGTCGCGCAGCCCAAGTCATTCAGCAAGCAGATTTGTTGATTATTGGTGGCACTTCCTTAGTTGTTTACCCTGCAGCTAGCCTAATCAATTATTTTTCAGGGTCAAATCTTGTCGTTATCAACAAGTCCAGCACTCCTCAAGACAGCCAAGCTGATTTAGTTATCGAAGGTAAGATTGGAGAAGTTTTTTCTAAATTGAGACAATAAAAAACTGAAAGAAGTAGGACTATACTTCCTTCAGTTTTTTTGTATCACGAGCTCAGAAACTATGAACAAGATTCTCTTTATTTCTAGGGGAATTTTATTGTTGATTTATAAATTGCTCGAGTTATTTTTAATTGTTGAATAAAAGGAAAAAAGGAAGACTTTCTGGATGAAAAACTTCCTTTTTTAGTCAATCAGTACATGCTGATTTTAATGAAATGCTACTATATTGTTTACTTTTTTAAAGATCGCAAAAAACAATCAATCTCTGTTTGAGAATGGAGAATATGCATCTTTTCTGGGTAAGTATTGTTTAAGTATTGGTATCTATCCTTAGCATTTTTTGTTCGACCATCCCAGAGAATCCAACGAATAAATTCCCAGTTGAATTGCTCGGGGCATCCCTTAGCCATACTTTCTCTCACTTTTCCTCTGTATTTTAAATAGCGCTTAAAGGCTCTTAGCAAACAATTCCAAGCAGAGAAATTTAAAAAGATGATTTGGTCAGCTTCCTGCATTCTTTCCTCGTAATAGCACCAAGAATAATTACCATCGATGACCCAAGCTTCATGCTTGGTGAGAAATTTTTTCATCTCATCCAACATCCATTCACGGTCACTGTCTTGCCAACCAGGTTGAAATTGGAGTGTGTCCATGTGAAGTTTTGGGATGGAGTAGTAGTTAGATAACTTTTCGGCTAGCGTTGACTTACCAGCACCAGAATATCCGATAATTGCGATTTTCATTTTCTACCTTTTCCTATTTGAGGACAAAAAAACAGCCTCTATGGACTGTTTCTTATTTAGCAAGTTTAGCTGAAAGACGAGCTTTGTCGCGGCTTGCTTTGTTTTTGTGAATCAAACCTTTAGTTTCTGCTTTATCGATAGCTGAGCTAGCAGCACGGAAAAGTTCTTCAGATGGGTTTGCTTCGAAAGCTTTGATAGCAGTACGCATAGCTGATTTTTGAGCTGAGTTCTTTTCGTTTTGTTTAACGTTCAATTCAGCGCGTTTGATAGCTGATTTAATGTTTGCCAATGTTCTTACCTCCATATTTACTAACTATACCATTATATCTGAAAACTTACGTTTTGACAAGGGAAAATTACTTTTTTAAGTAAATTTCATCGATTTCATGGTTCTTTGTTTTATGCAGAATCACTTCTGCACGATTTCTGGTTGGTTCAATATAATTTTGTAGATTTGTGAGATTGATACTAGTCCAGACTTGATGGGCAAAGGATTCCACTTCTCCGATTGGCATTTGAGTAAAAGGATAATAGTAGCTATCAGGGTCGTTTTGGGCTAGGCTCAGGATTTTCAAGAAACGGTCTAGATACCAACTCTCGATGTCATCAACTGAAGCATCAACATAGATGGAAAAGTCAAAGAAGTCAGTAATATAGAGACGCTCGTTTTGTGGATTTTGAAAGACGTTAATCCCCTCGACAATCACAAAGTCAGCAGCTTTTACTCGTTGTTTTGCTTCAGGGACGATGTCATAGACTTCATGAGAGTAGACTGGAATATCCACATCTTGTCCATTTTTAATGCGATCCAAGAAGTTGAGAAGGGCTTCCATATCATAGCTTTCAGGAAATCCCTTGCGATTTAAAATCCCTTGCTCAGTCAAGGTCTGGTTAGGATAGAGAAAGCCATCAGTTGTTACCAACTCAACCGTAGCATCTGTAAGGGTACGGGACAGTAGGATTTGAAGTAGGCGACTGGTTGTGGATTTTCCAACGGCAACACTACCAGAAACCCCAATGATAAAAGGCTGGGATTTGCTTTCACGTTGAAGGAAAATTCCTTTTGAAAAGGCCAAATCATCCTTGGTACGCTTATAAATCTGGATGAGATGGGCTAGGGGAAGATAGACATCGGTAACATCCTGCAGGCTAATCTGGTCATTAAAACTCTTGATGGATTCTAATTCCTCTTCTGTCAAAGGAGGTGTTGTTTTTCGATGTAAGGATTGCCAAGTCTGGCGGCTGATTTTTTCAAAATGTAAAAATTCGTTGGTCATTTATTTTCCCCTAGATATTTTGTCTATCATACCATAAAAAGCTAAAAAAATAAAGCGTTTTCTTGATGATAGTAAACTTATTTCGTATAATAGAGCTAGATAGAGGTTGATCAATTTATAGATGAAGTAGGAGCTACTTTCTCCTGACTTATAAGCTAATAAAGGAGGCTTTGGAATTCACAACTTATAGGAGGTGTGTCATGAAAATCTTAAAAAGTTATGTATTGGAACTCTGTTTTATTTTAAGTTTTACACTACCTTTTATAAAAGGGGTCAATGCGGATAATGGTAGACGCTTTGTGGAAATCTATTACGGTTTTACTTTTTTGATGGAACACGCCATTTTAACAGTTGTCTTTATCTGTTCGCTCTTGATTGCTTGCCTGCTCAAAAAACGGTGGACGAAACGGCTTGCTGCTGGAAGTTATCTATTTTTGATTTTATGGATTGCTACAGAAGGGTATCTCTTCCGCATGTCGCTAGAAGATTTGATACGGCTTTGGACAAGTTTGGAAATTCTGACGCAAACTTATCAGTTGGGCTTTTATCTAAACATTTTGTTGGGAATTTTGTTGATAATAAAGTATTTGAAGGTTAAGCAATAGTTATAAAAATGAGCCTAATTATAGATGATAAATTTGTTGTTTTATCCTGACTGTGATACCTTATAGCTCCCAGTGGCTTGTCAAAAGAGATTGAAGAAAAGGTTTTACTTACTAGCTTTCTTCAGTCTTTTTCGTTTTATTATCAATTTGTAAACGATTTACAATTTAAGTCAAATTATGGTAAAATAGTTTCATGAGTAAAATGTATTATGCAGAAAATCCTGACGCTGCTCACGACATTCATGAGTTGAGAGTGGACTTGTTGGGAGAAAAAATGACCTTTTTGACGGATGCGGGTGTTTTTAGCAAGAAAATGATTGACTTTGGAAGTCAACTCTTGCTCAAGTGTCTTGAGGTCAACCAAGGAGAAACTGTCCTTGATGTAGGCTGTGGTTACGGACCTTTGGGCTTGTCTTTAGCTAAGGCTTATGGAGTTCAGTCGACCATGGTCGATATCAATAATCGTGCCTTGGATTTGGCGCGACAAAATGCTGAACGAAATAAAGTAGAAGCGACGATTTTCCAGTCCAACATCTATGAACAAGTTGAAGGACATTTTGACCATGTCATTTCCAATCCTCCTATCCGTGCGGGCAAGCAGGTGGTTCATGAAATCATTGAGAAAAGTAAAGATTTTTTGGAAACTGGTGGAGATTTGACCATCGTTATCCAGAAAAAACAAGGATCTCCAAGTGCTAAGTCCAAGATGGAAGATGTGTTTGGAAATTGTGAAGTTGTTAAAAAAGATAAGGGGTACTATATCCTTAGAAGTGTGAAAGAATGAGAGCAGTTGATTTAATCCAAAAAAAACGTGATGGTCAAGAACTGACTTCAAGTGAAATCGAATGGCTAGTTGAAGGCTATGTGTCAGGAACTGTTCCTGACTATCAGATGTCTGCTTTTGCTATGGCTGTTTATTTCAAAGGAATGACGACTCGAGAAATATCTGATTTGACCATGAAAATGGTTCAGACAGGTCAAGAGTTTGATTTATCTGTTATTGATGGGGTTAAGGTTGACAAGCATTCTACTGGGGGTGTTGGTGATAAGGTAACCTTGATTTTGGCTCCCCTTGTTGCTAGCTTCGGTGTGCCTGTAGCCAAAATGAGTGGTCGTGGTCTCGGTCATACTGGTGGAACAATTGATAAATTGGAGTCCATTAAGGGCTATCAAGTAGAACGTAGTCAAGAGGACTTTATTGGACAGGTGCAGGATATTGGAGTATCTGTCATTGGGCAATCAGACCAGCTTGTCAAAGCGGACAAGCTTCTCTATGCTCTTCGTGATGTGACCGCAACTGTCGACACGATTCCTTTGATTGCGAGTTCAGTGATGAGCAAGAAAATCGCGGCAGGAGCGGATGCTATCTTGCTGGATGTGACTGTCGGTGAGGGCGCCTTCATGAAGACGGTTGATGAGGCGCGTGAATTGGCTCAAACCATGGTGGATCTTGGTAAGGCTGTTGGCCGGAAGACGGTAGCAGTGATTACGGATATGAGTCAGCCCTTGGGACGAGCGATTGGAAATCGCCTCGAAATTCTTGAAGCACTGGAGATTTTACAAGGTCAAGGCCGTCAGGATATTACCCACTTCATCTGTGAACTAGCTCAAATTATGCTTGGTTTAGCAAATGTAAACAAGACAGTTGAAGAAGTCCGCCAACATCTTGAGAATAGTCAAGCACTGGCTAAGTTTGAGGAAATGGTGCAAGCCCAAGGTGGGGACTTGGAAGACCTCTACCGTCCTGTCAATGTTGCCCATGTGGTGGAAATCCCTGCTCAGGAAACGGGTGTCATTTCAGCTCTTCCAGCTATGGAATTTGGGCTTTATGCTATGAGATTGGGGGCAGGCCGTGCAGTCAAGTCTGATGCCTTGGACTATGAAACAGGAATTGTTTTTGAAAAGAAAGTTGGAGATTCCGTTCAAAAGGGAGAAATTGTTGCAAAAGTATACACAAATGGAAAAATTTCTCCTCAGCTAGTTACAGATTTTCAAAAATATGTTAAAATAAATGATAGGGTGCAAAGTTTACGAGAAATTATAGAAATCATCTCATAAACCGCAGGAGAATCCGAATATGAAATTAAATAAATATATCGATCATACGCTTTTAAAACAAGATGCAACAGAAAATCAAATTGATTGTTTGTTGTCTGATGCTAGGGAGTATGATTTTGCCAGTGTTTGCGTTAATCCGACCTGGGTTAAATATGCTAAAAAAGGCCTTGAAGGCACAGATGTCAGGGTCTGTACAGTAGTAGGTTTCCCTCTGGGAGCAACAACTTCAGTTGTGAAAGCTTTTGAAACCAAAGAAGCTATTCAAAATGGTGCGGATGAGATTGATATGGTGATCAATGTTGGAGCTCTCAAATCGGGTAATCTTGATTTGGTTGAATCTGATATTCGAGCAGTAGTGGAAGCAAGTGGTGACAAGTTAGTGAAAGTCATTATTGAAGCGTGCCTTCTGACCGACAAAGAAAAAGTTGTGGCTTGCCAATTAGCTCAAAAAGCAGGAGCTGACTTTGTCAAAACTTCTACTGGTTTTTCAACTGGTGGAGCTACGATAGCAGATGTTACATTAATGCGTGAAACAGTTGGACCTGATATGGGAGTCAAGGCTGCTGGTGGGGCTCGTTCTTATGAGGATGCTCTTGCCTTTGTGGAAGCAGGGGCGACCCGTATCGGAACGTCAGCTGGGGTAGCAATTCTAAAAGGAGAATTGGCAGATGGCGACTACTGAGTTGATTGAACTAGCAATTGAAACCAGCAAGAATGCCTATGTGCCCTATTCTCATTTTCCAGTCGGAGCTGTTCTAGTGGCAAAGGATGGAAAAATTTATACAGGTGTCAATATCGAGAATGCTAGCTATTCTTTGACAAACTGCGGTGAGAGAACAGCCATTTTTAAGGCTATATCCGAAGGCCAAAGAGAGTTTTCAGAATTGATTGTCTATGGACAAACTGAAAAACCAATTTCACCATGTGGTGCTTGTCGCCAAGTGATGGCTGAATTTTTTGAACAAGATCTAAAAGTGACCTTAGTCGCAAAAGATAAATCGACGGTCGAGATGACGGTCGGGGAATTACTTCCATACTCTTTTACAGACTTAAATTAGTCTGAGTCACTCTCTGAGTGGCACGGTCCTTGTGGCCAACCAATCCATACTTGCAACATCGTTGCACATCTTATTTAGGAGGTTCAGTAATGAACAAGAAACAATGGCTAGGCCTTGGTCTAGTTGCAGTAGCAGCAGTTGGACTTGCTGCATGTGGTAACCGCTCTTCTCGTAACGCAGATTCATCTTCTGATGTGAAGACAAAAGCAGCAATCGTCACTGATACTGGTGGTGTTGATGACAAATCATTCAACCAATCAGCTTGGGAAGGTTTGCAAGCTTGGGGTAAAGAACACAATCTTGCAAAAGATAAAGGTTTCACTTACTTCCAATCAACAAGTGAAGCTGACTACGCTAACAACTTGCAACAAGCGGCTGGAAGTTACAACCTAATCTTCGGTGTTGGTTTTGCCCTTCACAATGCAGTTGAAGAAGCAGCTAAAGAACATTCTGACTTGAACTATGTCTTGATTGATGATGTGATTAAAGATCAAAAGAATGTTGCTAGCGTAACATTTGCTGATAACGAAGCTGCTTACCTTGCGGGTGTTGCAGCAGCTAAAACAACTAAAACAAAACAAGTTGGTTTTGTAGGTGGTATTGAGTCTGAAGTTATCTCACGTTTTGCAGCTGGATTTAAAGCTGGTGTTGAGTCAGTAGACCCATCTATCAAAGTACAAGTTGACTATGCTGGTTCATTTGGTGATGCTGCTAAAGGTAAAACAATTGCAGCAGCACAATACGCAGCTGGTGCGGACGTTGTTTACCAAGCAGCAGGTGGAACAGGTGCTGGTGTCTTTGCAGAAGCAAAATCACTCAACGAAAGCCGTCCTGAAAATGAAAAAGTTTGGGTTATCGGTGTTGACCGTGACCAAGTAGCAGAAGGTAAGTACACTTCTAAAGATGGCAAAGAATCAAACTTTGTTCTTGTATCTACTTTGAAACAAGTTGGTACAACTGTAAAAGATATTTCTAACAAGGCAGAAAAAGGTGAATTCCCTGGCGGTCAAGTGATCGTTTACTCATTGAAAGATAAAGGGGTTGACTTGGCAGTAACAAACCTTTCAGAAGAAGGTAAAAAAGCTGTCGAAGATGCTAAAGCTAAAATCCTTGATGGAAGCGTAAAAGTTCCTGCAAAATAATGGATGGAAGTCATTTCTTAGGAAGCGGCCCTCGGCCGCTTTTTTAAGAGTTGAGACAAAGTCATTTTGTCTCAGTAAAGCTTGCTACTAGACAAATTAGCAAGTTTTATTGAAATAAAATAAGACTCTGAAAGGAAGAGCACATGGCACACGAAAATGTCATTGAGATGCGTGATATTACCAAGGTGTTTGGTGAATTTGTTGCCAACGACAAAATCAACCTGCACCTACGAAAAGGTGAAATTCATGCACTTTTAGGAGAAAATGGGGCTGGAAAGTCCACGCTCATGAACATGTTAGCAGGGCTTCTTGAACCAACTAGTGGTGAAATTGTGGTCAACGGTCAAGTTGTCAATCTCGATTCACCATCTAAAGCAGCTAGTTTGGGAATCGGAATGGTTCACCAGCACTTTATGTTGGTAGAAGCCTTCACAGTGGCTGAAAACATCATTTTAGGTAGTGAATTGACTAAAAATGGTGTGCTAGATATCGCTGGAGCTAGCAAAGAAATCAAGGCTCTTTCTGAACGTTATGGCTTAGCTGTTGACCCTTCTGCCAAGGTGGCAGATATCTCAGTTGGAGCCCAACAACGTGTAGAAATTTTAAAAACCCTTTATCGGGGAGCTGATATTCTTATCTTTGACGAACCAACGGCTGTTTTGACTCCATCAGAAATTGATGAGTTGATGGCTATTATGAAAAATCTTGTCAAAGAAGGAAAATCAATTATCTTGATTACCCACAAGTTGGACGAGATTCGCGCAGTTTCTGACCGCGTTACAGTTATCCGTCGTGGGAAATCAATTGAAACAGTCGAAATTGCAGGAGCTACCAATGCTGATTTGGCAGAAATGATGGTAGGACGTTCTGTTTCCTTTAAAACAGAGAAACAAGCCTCTCAACCAAAAGAAGTGGTCTTGTCTATCAAAGACTTGGTGGTCAATGAAAACCGTGGTGTCCCAGCTGTGAAAAATCTGTCCTTGGATGTTCGTGCTGGAGAGATTGTTGGTATTGCAGGGATTGATGGAAATGGTCAGTCTGAACTGATTCAAGCCATCACAGGTCTTCGCAAGGTTGAATCTGGTAGCATCGAGCTAAAAGGAGATTCAATTGTAGGCTTGCACCCACGACAAATTACAGAACTGAGTGTTGGGCACGTTCCAGAAGACCGTCACCGTGATGGTTTGATTTTGGAAATGATGATTTCTGAAAATATTGCCCTTCAAACCTACTATAAAGAACCACATAGTAAAAATGGAATTTTGAACTATTCAAATATTACTTCTTATGCTAAAAAGCTAATGGAAGAATTTGATGTTCGTGCTGCTAGTGAATTTGTTCCTGCAGCTGCACTCTCAGGAGGAAATCAACAAAAAGCAATTATTGCTCGTGAAATTGATCGAGATCCTGATCTCCTTATCGTCAGCCAGCCAACTCGTGGTTTGGATGTCGGTGCCATTGAATATATCCACAAGCGCTTGATTGAAGAGCGTGATAATGGCAAGGCTGTCCTTGTTGTCAGCTTTGAATTGGATGAGATTTTAAACGTCTCAGACCGTATTGCCGTTATCCACGATGGTAAGATTCAAGGTATTGTATCACCAGAAACAACCAATAAACAAGAACTAGGTGTCTTGATGGCTGGTGGAAACTTGGGAAAGGAGAAGAGTGATGTCTAAAAAATTACAACAAATTTCGGTTCCCTTGATTTCTGTCTTCCTAGGAATTTTACTCGGAGCCATTGTCATGTGGATCTTTGGTTATGATGCTATTTGGGGCTACGAAGAATTGTTCTACACAGCCTTTGGTAGCCTGCGTGGGATTGGAGAAATCTTCCGTGCTATGGGTCCGTTAGTCTTGATCGGTCTTGGTTTTGCTGTTGCCAGTCGTGCAGGCTTCTTTAACGTAGGGCTTCCTGGTCAGGCTTTGGCAGGTTGGATTCTCAGTGGTTGGTTTGCCCTGTCGCATCCAGATATGCCCCGTCCCTTGATGATTCTAGCAACTATCGTGATTGCTTTGATTGCTGGTGGGATTGTCGGAGCGATTCCAGGTATTTTGAGAGCCTATCTAGGGACGTCAGAGGTTATCGTAACCATCATGATGAACTACATTGTCTTGTATGTAGGGAATGCCTTTATCCATGCCTTCCCTAAGGACTTCATGCAAAGTACAGATTCGACCATTCGTGTTGGGGCTAATGCAACCTATCAGACACCTTGGTTGGCTGAGTTGACTGGTAACTCACGGATGAATATCGGTATTTTCTTTGCTCTCATTGCCGTTGCAGTCATTTGGTTCATGCTCAAGAAAACAACCCTTGGTTTTGAAATCCGTGCGGTTGGTCTTAATCCACACGCATCAGAATATGCTGGTATTTCTGCCAAACGGACTATCATACTATCAATGATTATTTCAGGTGCCTTGGCAGGTCTTGGTGGAGCTGTTGAAGGGCTTGGAACCTTCCAGAACGTCTATGTTCAGGGGGCGTCATTGGCTGTCGGATTTAACGGGATGGCGGTTAGTCTGCTTGCGGCCAACTCACCAATTGGTATTCTCTTTGCAGCCTTCCTATTTGGTGTTCTCCAAGTTGGAGCCCCTGGTATGAATGCGGCGCAGGTACCGTCTGAGCTTGTCAGCATTGTAACAGCGTCTATTATCTTCTTTGTCAGTGTTCATTATCTTATCGAACGCTTTGTCAAACCGAAAAAACAAGTTAAAGGAGGTAAGTAAAGATGTCTATTACAACCTTGCTCACCCTCTTGGTGTCTTCTATGCTGATCTACTCAGCACCCCTCATCTTTACAAGTATTGGTGGTGTTTTCTCTGAACGTGGTGGTGTGGTAAACGTCGGACTTGAAGGAATTATGGTTATGGGAGCCTTTTCTGGAGTTGTCTTTAACCTTGAATTTGCAGAACAATTTGGAGCAGCAACTCCATGGCTATCTTTGATAGTTGCAGGATTGGTTGGTGCTGTCTTCTCTATCATCCACGCAGCAGCGACGGTTCATTTCCGTGCAGACCATGTTGTCAGTGGTACGGTATTGAACTTGATGGCACCTGCCTTGGCTGTTTTCTTGGTGAAAGTTCTTTATAACAAAGGGCAAACCGACAACCTAAGTCAGACTTTTGGACGCTTTGACTTTCCAGTCTTGGCAAATATCCCAGTTATCGGTGATATTTTCTTCAAGTCAACAAGTCTGCTAGGTTATATCGCGATTGCCTTCTCATTCCTTGCTTGGTTTATCCTCTTCAAGACTCGCTTTGGTCTTCGTCTCCGCTCTGTCGGTGAACACCCTCAAGCAGCGGACACCTTGGGAATCAATGTCTACAAGATGAGATATTTAGGGGTTATTATTTCAGGTTTCCTAGGTGGAATTGGGGGAGCGATTTATGCTCAATCGATCTCAGTTAACTTCTCAGTTACAACTATTGTTGGACCTGGATTTATAGCCCTTGCTGCGATGATTTTCGGGAAATGGAATCCAATCGGAGCCATGCTGTCTAGTCTCTTCTTTGGGCTTTCACAAAGTTTGGCTGTTATCGGTTCTCAATTGCCGTTCCTACAAGGAGTGCCAACAGTTTATCTTCAAATCGCACCTTATGTTTTGACCATTCTTGTATTGGCAGCCTTCTTTGGAAAAGCAGTCGCACCAAAAGCAGATGGTATCAACTATATCAAATCAAAATAAGTATACAAAAAAACGTCAGTTCTGTTCAAACTGGCGTTTATTTTTTAGAATTTTGATGGGTTAAGTTTAATCCCCAAGGAACAAGATTTTCAGTCTTATTCTTGATACGTGTGATATTATCCTTATGCCGAATGATAATCAAACTAGCCAGTGCTAGGATAATAGCGATGAATAGAGGGTCATAATTGCTCAGGATAAAACCAAAAAGTGGAAAGAGTAAAACTCCGATGACGGCTGCGATAGATGCTGTGACACTAGATAGTGAAATCATACTACCAAGATAGAGGGTTCCAAAGAAAACAACTGCAAGGTAGAGACAGAAGACAGGCGCAAATCCGAAAACCACTCCAGCACTGGTTGCGACAGCCTTGCCTCCCTTAAATCCTGCAAAGATAGGGAAGGTATGGCCAATAACAGCCAAAAGTCCAAAGATGAGAGGCGAAACGCCTTGCAGATGAAACATAATTGGAAGAAGCGTTGCTAGGGTTCCTTTGAAAAAGTCAATCACAAAGGTCGTCATACCAGCTTTCTTACCTAAAATGCGGAAGGTATTGGTTGTTCCAGTATTTCCAGAACCATGCTCGCGCAGATTGATTTGAAAGAATACTTGTCCAATCCAGAGACCAGACGGAATCGAACCCAGCAGATAGGCTAGGATTAATAAAACTATTGTAATCATACTCCTATTATATCATGAAATGGAGAAGAAAGGCAGAGAATCTCTTCTGAAATTGTCACACCGGAGAAAGAAAAATTTTGCAAAATCCTTGGAAAACCTGTAGAATAGTAAAGATGAACGAATAGGAGGTTCCTTGTGTCAAAAAAGGAAATCAATATTAACAATTATAATGATGACGCCATTCAGGTGCTAGAAGGGTTGGATGCGGTCCGTAAACGTCCAGGAATGTATATCGGATCGACCGATGGTGCTGGTCTCCACCACCTAGTCTGGGAGATCGTCGATAATGCTGTCGATGAAGCCTTGTCTGGATTTGGTGACCGTATTGATGTGACCATCAATAAAGATGGGAGTTTGACTGTACAAGACCATGGTCGTGGGATGCCGACAGGTATGCACGCTATGGGAATCCCAACAGTTGAGGTTATCTTTACCATTCTCCACGCAGGAGGGAAATTTGGTCAAGGTGGCTACAAGACTTCTGGTGGTCTCCATGGGGTTGGATCTTCCGTTGTAAACGCTCTTTCAAGCTGGTTGGAAGTTGAAATTACCCGTGATGGGACGGTTTATAAACAACGATTTGAAAATGGGGGCAAGCCTGTTACAACTCTTGAAAAGGTCGGTACAGCCTCCAAGTCTAAGACAGGTACTAAGGTTACTTTTATGCCTGACGCGACGATCTTTTCTACGACAGATTTCAAGTACAATACCATTTCAGAACGTCTCAATGAATCAGCCTTTCTTTTGAAAAATGTGACCTTGTCTTTGACGGACAAGCGAACAGAAGAAGCTATTGAGTTCCATTATGAAAACGGGGTGCAGGATTTTGTTTCCTACCTTAATGAAGACAAGGAAACCTTGACACCAGTTCTGTACTTTGAGGGGGAAGATAATGGTTTCCAAGTAGAAGTAGCTCTTCAGTACAATGATGGATTTTCAGATAACATTCTGTCCTTTGTTAATAATGTTCGCACCAAGGACGGTGGAACGCACGAGACAGGACTTAAATCTGCCATTACCAAGGTTATGAATGACTATGCGCGTAAGACAGGTCTTCTCAAGGAAAAAGATAAAAATCTTGAAGGTTCCGACTATCGTGAGGGACTAGCGGCCGTCCTCTCTATTCTAGTCCCTGAAGAACATCTTCAGTTTGAAGGACAGACCAAGGACAAACTGGGAAGTCCACTAGCTCGTCCAGTTGTGGATGGAATTGTGGCGGATAAGTTGACCTTCTTCCTTATGGAAAATGGGGAATTGGCTTCTAACCTCATCCGCAAGGCTATCAAGGCGCGTGATGCTCGTGAAGCGGCACGTAAGGCGCGTGATGAGAGCCGTAATGGTAAAAAAAATAAAAAAGATAAGGGCTTGTTGTCTGGGAAATTGACCCCAGCCCAGTCTAAGAATCCTGCTAAGAATGAACTCTATCTAGTCGAGGGGGACTCTGCCGGTGGTTCTGCCAAACAAGGTCGTGACCGTAAATTCCAGGCTATACTACCTCTTCGTGGTAAGGTTATCAATACAGCCAAGGCCAAGATGGCAGATATCCTCAAAAATGAAGAAATCAATACCATGATTTATACCATTGGTGCGGGTGTTGGAGCAGACTTCTCCATTGAAGATGCCAACTATGATAAGATCATTATCATGACCGATGCGGACACCGACGGTGCCCACATTCAGACACTTCTTTTAACATTTTTTTATCGCTACATGCGTCCTCTAGTCGAGGCAGGTCATGTCTATATCGCTCTTCCGCCTCTTTACAAGATGTCAAAAGGAAAAGGCAAGAAAGAAGAAGTGGCCTATGCTTGGACAGACGTAGAACTTGAAGAACTCCGCAAACAGTTTGGTAAAGGCGCTACTCTCCAACGCTACAAGGGGCTTGGAGAGATGAATGCGGACCAGCTCTGGGAAACAACTATGAACCCAGAAACGCGGACTCTTATCCGTGTCACCATTGAAGATTTGGCTCGCGCCGAACGTCGTGTCAATATCCTCATGGGAGACAAGGTCGAACCACGACGTAAGTGGATTGAGGACAATGTTAAGTTTACGCTGGAAGAAGCGACAGTGTTTTAAGTCGGTTTTTAACGAATGGGTATCAACATGAGAACTGAAGCAGAAATGCTAAATCTGATTTTACAAACTGCCAAAACTATACAAGTAGAAGCTGTGGCTATGTCTGGTTCACGGACAAATTCACAAGAACCACAAGATGAATTTCAAGACTATGATCTTGTCTATGTAGTAGATGACATAGACAATCTAACGAGTGACCTTTCTTGGCTGGACCTGTTTGGCAAACGTATTCTTGAGCAAGAAGTTAGGTTGGGACATCGCCGTCTATTTCTCATGCTCTTTGAAGATGGTAACCGTATTGACTTGACTCTATGTTCTAAAGTGCATATCAAGGAGTGGGTAGAAAGCGAAGCGAATTTCATTGTTCTAGAAGACCCTAAGGGATTATTTGTACCTCATTCTCCAACTCCCCAGCGTTACTGGACAAGCCCAGCTAGTGCGATAGAGTTTGAAAAGACCTGCAATGAATTTTGGTGGGTGTCAGCTTACGTGGTCAAAGGCATTCATCGGAACCACCTTGTCTATGCGACGGATCATTTATATGGAATCTGTCAGCAAGAATTGCTCAAGATTTTAGCTTGGCAAGTGGCAGCAAATAAGGGAATGGTCGATGTTGGCAAGAACTACAAGTACCTCTTTCAGTATTTGCCTGCTGAGAAAGAGAAAGAATTCTCTAATCTGCTTGATTTTTCAAGTGTAGAGAAACTTACTCAGTCTTTGTTTGCTACGATGACACTTTTCCACCAAGAAGCTCAGGCTTTCTCTCTCAAGACTGGTTTTCCTTATGATAAAGAAACTGCTGAGAAGATGATTGAGTATGCTAAGGAGAGACTTAGACTCTAAATTTCGCTATGCAACTTTAGGTTCGATGCTCTCATACACTATTTCAGTTAGCTATTACAAAAGAGAAAGGCGATCAGTCATGAAGCATAACAAACAGTCCATTACACTTCGTGAAGCACGCGAGAATGATAAAGAAATTTTTGTCGAACTGACATTTGCTCTAAGCCGATTCAACAGGCAACACCATGATGAAAAATCAACATACGATGATTATTCGCAGGTTCTTGAAGCTGTTAAAAGCCAGGCACTAAAAACATTTGAAAATAGAGATGATGGACGAACACACATTATTTTAGCTGAATATCATCAAGATATTGTAGGTTATGGCTTGGCAAGGGTATATGATGAAGACGCAACTGCGGATAACGGAACAGGTCAAATAGGACTGATTGATGAACTGTTTGTCAGCGCCTCTGTTAGAGGGAAAGGAATTGGGTATATGTTGTTGGACGACTGTATGGAGTGGCTGAAGAGAACTAATATCCAGCGTGTTAAACTTCATGCTTACTCGTGGAATGATAGTGCAAAGTGCATTTACGAGCGCAAGGGATTTAAAGCCTACGCTATTTCCTATGAAAAATGGCTAGAAGAATAGATAACAGTTAGTTATGAGAAACTAAAATCCCTAGACTTTTCATCTTTTCTCTATTTAAAACCTACTCTACATTCTTTGAAAGGAGTTGAACACGCCTTAAATGCTGTGTGAAAACTCCGTATTACTCACTGAAGCAATAAATTTTTAACACATTAAACTACAGAAAGGGTCGTTTAGTTATTTCTAGTAATTGAACACGGGACTAATCCTTTCTACATCCTTTTATCATTACACACACTCTCCATTCTTCGAAAGGAGCTGAACACGCCCTAAATGCTGTGTGAAATTCCTTAATACTAACCTAATCAATAAATTTTAAACACTTTAAACTACAGAAAGGGTAGTTTGGTTACTTATAGTAACTGAACACGGGACTGAGACTTAGGAAAAAAGAGAAATCGCCTTGGGTTCGTTGAATCCTTGCATCGATTTCCTATTTTTCTATAGAAATTTTCGGCAAGCCGAATCGTCCCTTTGTATCTTATGTCTAACATTCAAAATATGTCCCTGGAGGACATCATGGGGGAGCGCTTTGGTCGCTACTCAAAGTACATTATTCAAGACCGGGCTTTGCCAGATATTCGTGATGGCTTGAAGCCGG
>CAUQZY010000011.1:0-32967 GCA_963522395.1 uncultured Streptococcus sp. | reverse complement strand
TCAGCAAGTACATCAGCTTCTGAATCAGCATCAACAAGTGCATCTGAGTCAGCAAGTACAAGCGCTTCTGAATCAGCATCAACAAGTGCGTCAGAGTCAGCAAGCACAAGCGCATCTGAGTCAGCATCAACAAGTGCGTCAGAATCAGCAAGTACATCGGCATCTGAGTCAGCATCAACAAGTGCGTCAGAGTCAGCAAGTACATCAGCTTCTGAGTCAGCAAGCACATCAGCATCTGAATCAGCGTCAACAAGTGCGTCTGAGTCAGCAAGCACATCAGCCTCTGAATCAGCATCAGCAGACACAGTATCTTCTGAAACACCATCAGAATCAGCAGCTAAGTCAAGACAGCAATTGCCAAATACAGGTACAGAAGCTTCTAAGTCATCTGCACTCCTTGGAGCTTTGGCAGCTGTGACTGGTCTAGGTCTGATTGCGAAACGCCGTAAACGTGATGATGAAGAGTAATCAGATTAAAAATACATAGAAAGTATTATTATTTCGATCTATGAAGAATCCCTTGGATGAAAAATCATCCAGGGGATTTTTTGATATTAAAAGTGAATAGAAGCTGAAAAATAGCGTGAAAAATGTTATAATATTAGGAAAGGAGAATAGCTTCATGACCGAAAAAATTACGGTAATTGTACCCGTTTATAATGTTGAAAATTACCTAAATAAATGTTTGGATAGTCTGATTAACCAAACTTACAAAAATCTTGAAATTATTGTCATAAATGATGGCTCTACAGATAATTCGGGTGAAATTTGTCAAGAGTATGCACAAAAAGATAATCGAATTACCTATGTAGAACAAGAAAATGGTGGTCTATCTGATGCACGAAATGCAGGTTTAGAACGTATGACTGGCTCCTACGTAACTTTTGTTGATTCGGATGACTGGGTTGAGCCGAACTATGTAGAAGTTCTTCACAATAAATTAATTGGGTATCAAGCTGATATTGCGATTGGAAATTATTATTCTTACAATGAAGATGAGGCTATGTATTACTTTCATGTAAATAGTGAGTCTTATTATGAGAAATTGTACGATAATATTTCAATCTTTGAAAATTTATATGATGCAAAACAAATGAAGAGTTTTTCTTTAATATCTGCTTGGGGTAAACTCTATAAAGCTGAGTTGTTTGATTATATCCGATTTGATAAAGGTAAACTTGGTGAAGATGGATATATAAATCAAAAACTATATTTATTGGTTCAAAAAGTGATTTATATAAATCAAGGTCTTTACGCATATCGTCAGCGAAGTGGGAGTATTACAAAGACTTGGACAGAAAAGTGGATGCATGCCTTGGTTGATGCTATGTCTGAGCGCATTACTTTACTAGCTAATATGAATTATCCTCTTGAAAAACACTTGGCAGTTTATCGCCAGATGTTGGAAGTCAGTCTAGCAAACGGTCAAGCTAGTGGCTTATCTGATACAGCAACGTATAAAGAGTTTGAAATGAAAAGAACTCTTTTAAATCAGTTATCAGTACAGTCGCAAAAGGAAAAGAAAGCTATTGTTCTCGCAGCAAATTATGCCTATGTAGACCAAGTTTTAACGACTATCAAGTCTATTTGTTACCACAATCGCTCAATCCGTTTCTATTTGATTAATAGTGATTTTCCAAATGAATGGTTGAAGCAATTAAATAAGCGCTTAGAAAAGTTTGATTCAGAAATTATTAATTGCCGAGTGACGTCTGAGCAAATTTCACGTTATAAAACGGATATTAGTTACACTGTTTTTCTGCGTTATTTTGTAGCTGATTTCGTGAAAGAAGATAAGGCTCTATATGTGGATTGTGATTTAGTTATAACGAAAAATCTAGATGACTTGTTTGCTACTGATTTACAAGATTATCCTTTAGCTGCTGTTAGAGATTTCGGGGGAAGAGCCTATTTCGGTCGAGAAATCTTTAATGCAGGTGTTCTCTTGATTCATAATGCTCTTTGGAAGCAAGAGAATATGACTCAAAAGCTGATTGACCTAACTAATGAATGGCATGATAAGGTTGATCAGGCTGATCAGAGTATTTTAAATATGCTTTTTGAAAACAAATGGTTGGAATTGGACTTTGATTATAATCATATTGTCATTCATAAACAATTCACTGATTATCAATTACCTTCTGATCAGGATTATCCTGCTATTATTCATTATCTTTCTCATAGAAAACCGTGGAAAGATTTAGCGGCCCAAACCTATCGCGATGTTTGGTGGTATTATCATGGTCTTGAATGGACAGAATTGGGACAAAATTATCACTTACATCCGCTACAGAAGTCTCATATCTATCCTACAAAAGAGCCTTTCGCTTGTTTAATTTATACTGCTTCGGATCATATCGAACAAATGGAGACATTGATTCAATCCTTGCCAGATATTCAGTTTAAGATTGCTGCTAGAGTTATGGTCAGTGATCGTTTGCAACAATTGTTGGTTTATCCAAATGTGACTATCTTTAATGGTATCCATTATTTACTGGATGTCGATGATGAACTGGTCGATACTTGTCAAGTCCTTTTAGATATTAATTATGGCGAAAAGACAGAAGAGATTCTCAATCAATTTGCTAAACTTGGCAAGTCTATCTTAGCATTTGAAAATACCAAATCTTATGAAGTAGGTCAGGAAGTATATTCTGTTGACCAGATTCAAGCAATGATTGAAAAATTAAGAGAAATAACACAATGAAGAAAAAACATCTATTAGGCGATGCCTTGATTTTGACTGTCAGTGATCAGATTGAAGAGTTGGATTATCTCCTAGAAAACTTACCAAATATCTGTTTTCATATTGCAGCACCTGTCCAGTTTTCGGATAAAATCCGTCGTTTAGAAACTAAACACAATGTCCGTCTCCTAACAGTTACAAATGAGCAAGAGCGAAACTTTCTCGTAAATATGTGCGACATCCTATTAGATATCAATCATTTTCAAGAGGTTGATTCTATTGTTTCCAAGTTTGTTCAGACTGGGAAACCTGTCTTTGCTTTTGACAATACAGTCCATGGCAATCAGGGTCAAGAAGTTTTTCTATCAAGTACACCAGATAAATTGGTTTCTAGAGTGAGAGAGTATCTGAATGAAGTCAGAGTGGGAGTCAATCATCAAGAAAAAATTGTCCAAGATGGGACTTGGAATGTATTTCAAATAGATGATAAGGCTAGTTTCATTGTTGGATCTAACGTTATCTGTAGAAATTTTGAAAATTTTCGTCTTCCTTCTGGTAAGTTAATACTGCATGATGGTGTCTTTGTCAATAACTCGTGTAGTTTTAACTGTATGGAAAGAATTGAAGTCGGAAACGGAACTATGATGGGGGAAGGAGTTCGTTTTTACGACCACGACCATGTTTATACTGCTGAAAAGATAGAAAAATGGCAGTGGACCACAGCACCAATTAGAGTTGGAAGAGATTGCTGGATAGGAAGTAATGTCACGATTTTAAAAGGAGTGACGATTGGGGACAATACCATTATCGGAGCAGGCTGTCTCATACGCAATGACATTCCGGCAAACAGTGTGGTTTATAACGATGGGAATCTTTGTGTAAAAAAAAGAGATTAAATAAGAAATATAAAAAATAATGTCTAGGTAGGTTAGTATATGGGAAATGAATTAATTAGTATTATAGTTCCAATTTACAATGTTGAAAATTATTTGAGATATTGCTTGGATAGTATTGTTTCTCAGACATATCAAAATTTTGAATGTTTGTTGATAAATGATGGTTCTCCAGATAATTCAGCTGATATCTGTAGAGAGTATGTTTCTAAAGATTTTCGTTTCAAATATTTTGAAAAAGAAAATAGTGGTGTTTCTGCAGCACGTAATCTGGGGATTGAGCAATCAGTAGGAGAGTATATTACTTTTATAGATCCAGATGATTGGGTGGAATCAGATTATTTAGAAGTACTGTATAGAGCTTTATTAGAGGAGCAAGCAGATATATCTATTTCCACATATAAACAATTCAACGTGGATGATAATTGTTATTATTTTCATGCTTATCAAAGAGGTTATGATAGAAAAGTTTTTACGAGTGAAGAATTAATCGACTCTCTATCGTCGTTATATCAGTATGATAATACTTATATCTTTGCTAGTTGTAAGCTAGTTTCTAAAAGATTGCTAAAATATATTCATTTTAATCATTGTACTAGTTACGGTGAGGACATGGAGTATTGGTATAAATTATACCTAACTGCTAAGACAATAGTTTATGAAAATAAAGATACATATACTTATAGAACTGGGAATGATTCTTCAAAACATTTTGAAATAGAAAAAATTCGTAGTGACATTCAACAACGTTTAAATTTTATCGCTGTAATTGCAGCTAGAGGAATGAATGTAGTAACTTATGTAGATGATTGTATTAAATATTTACACTTTTTAGAAACAAAATTTGTAGAAGAAGATCAATCTAACGAAACAGTAAGATGGTTTAAAGAAATCTTGTTTTTATTAGAAGGATTCAGAGAAATATAATATAAATGTTGAATAGTGCCATATTTCTAATCTTGTATATTGAAGTATTGAAGACAGTTGCTTTATGTAATTTAATGTAAATTATAATATATAAAGTAGAATGTTGAGATTTTTTACAAATATATAAGGAAATAGTTAGATAGAAATCTATAGAGGATTGAAGTTGAAAAAAGCAATTGTTTTGGGAGCAGATAATAATTATCGTGATAAGTTGGAAACAACTATTAAATCTATTTGTTACCATAATAGAGATTTGAAATTTTATATTTTTAATGAAGATATACCCAAAGAGTGGTTTTATCTGATGGAGAAGAGATTAGGACAGATAAATTGTGAAATTTTAAATATAAAAATTGATGCAGAAAAAGTAAAGCATTTTTCTACTCCTGATGAACATATCAAATATATGACTTATTTTCGCTATTTTATTGCGGAATTTGTCCAGGAAGGTAGAGCCTTGTATTTAGACTGCGATATGGTTGTTCATGGGTCAATACATTCATTGTTTCAAAAAGATTTTGAAGAAAATTATGTAATTGCTGTTCAAGATGCATGGGATAAGAATATATTTAATGCAGGAATGATGATGGTAAATGTTCATAAGTGGAAAACTGATAATATTTGTCAAAATCTTTTAGAGTTGACTGCGGGAAAGCATCAAGAAGTTTACGGAGATCAAGGAGTCTTAAATTTATTATTTGAACATAAGTGGAAAAAAGTATCTCCTTATTATAACTTTATGGTTGGACTTGATACTTTGGCATATTGGGCTCAAAAACCAGAGTGGTTTTTAAATAGTTGGGATGAAAACTACAAACCTGCTATTATTCATTTTGAAGGTAAAGATAAACCGTGGAATAATTCATCGAAAACAAGATATAGAGAATTGTGGTGGCTTTACAATGGTTTGGATTGGCAAACTGTTTTGTCGCAAGTTGATAGCAAACCAACTACGTTTAGTGAAATTGCATCAGTTTACTTATTCCATACGGCTATTTTTACAGATACACAAGATTTGGAACACATAAAATATCTAGTAGAAAACCTCTCTAATATTCACTTTCATATTTTTGCCCATAGTTATTTTGGACCGAGAGTACAAGTATTGAGCACCTTTAAAAATGTATCTCTTTATCCAAATTATACTCCATATCAATCTCAAGAAATACTGAGTAAGTTAGATTTCTATCTGGATATCAATCATAATCAGGAAATAGATAATATTATTTCAAAAGTTCACCACTTATCGAAACCAATATTTGCTTTTGATAATACCAGTCATGATAAGACTAATAGAAGTTTTATATTGCCTTCGGAGGATCCAGAGGAAATGGTAAAGGGCATTAAACAATTTTTAGGAGAGTAATGGTACAGGTAATGAATGAATTGATTAGTATTATAGTTCCAATTTATAATGTTGAAAATTATTTACGTCAGTGTTTAGATAGTATTATGAGTCAGACTTATCAAAATTTTGAGTGTTTACTAATAAATGACGGTTCGCCAGATAACTCGGCTGATATTTGTAGAGAGTATGTTGAGAAGGATTCTCGTTTTCGTTATTTTGAAAAGGAAAATGGAGGTCTTTCATCAGCACGAAATGTAGGAATTGAAAATTCTAGGGGGACGTACATTACTTTTGTAGACTCGGATGATTGGTTAGATTCAGATTATTTAGAAGTACTACATTCAAAAATAGTAGAGTATGATACAGATTTTGTGATAGGAGCATATAAACAGTTTAATATGTCTGATAATTGTTATTATATGCATGTTTGGGATAATGATTACTATGAAAAACAATGGAGCAGTCATGAATTATTATCTCAATTACCAAGTCTTGAACTGAATGACTATTCTTATATAGTGTCTTGGGGTAAACTATTTAAGAGTTCTTTATTCGATCAAATAAAATTTAACGAACAGCGTAGATTTGGTGAAGATTTCGAGTGTAGTTTTAAATTGTACTTGAGTATGAAAAGCTGTTTATATATTCATAAAGCGCTATACAATTATAGAGTGCATTCGGAATCAATGGTAGGAAAAGTTAGGACAGAGAGACAACTAATGGATGATGTGGAAATTCGACTTGGACGAATCCCTTTTCTGATTGGAAGAGAGATTGATCCGACTCCCTATATAGAGGGAATGAAGAATTTTTTACAATGGCGTTTGGATACGAAATCAGATGTTGGAGAAGGCGAATCAAACGCTTTGCATATATATCGAGAAATTGTTAGAAGTTTATAGAGGTTGTCTATTTTTGGTTTGGAGATTGTGAATGTAAAGGTGACAGAGAGTTTAATAAATCAATTTTATCTTCCTATACCTCATCTTAGTTCTGCTGCCTATCTGCGATCTTTTATTCCAAATGTGGCTCCTTAAATGAAGGAACCCCTAACTAATCGAACTGATATTTATTTGAACATTAACTATGTACCAGCTTTGTATGATGTCTGACAAGAGATTGTACGACAAGGGAAACTAATCTATTCAATTGAAAGTACGCCCCACTTTTTAATGGAGAGAGTCAAGTATTTACAGTAGATAATGTTGATGAAATGGTAAAAGCATCCAAACTAAACTGAGTGAGTACCATCATTAGTTGTCAATGAAATATGATGATAAGAATGAGATAATACAACATGAAATTACATTTAACAAACTTATACGGCATGGCTGGTGATAGTACGGTTATTCTAGCTCAAAATGCTGTACAAAAAATAGCAAGTCAGCTAGGTTTTAGAGAAATCGGTATTTATTTTTACAACATTTCTTCAGATAGTTCATCTGAGATGAACAAGCGTTTGGACGGTATTATGGCTAGTATCTCTATTGGAGATGTCCTAGTCTTTCAATCTCCTACTTGGAATGGCTTTGAGTTTGATCGTATCTTTTTTGACAAATTAAAGGATATGCAAGTAAAGATTATTTGCTTTATCCATGATGTTGTCCCTCTTATGTTTGATAGTAACTATTATCTCATGAAAGAGTATATGTATATGTATAATCTATCGGATGTTTTGATCGTTCCATCAGAGAGGATGAAAGAACGCCTGATGGAAGAAGGTTTGGTAACTAAGAAGATTCTCGTTCAAGGTATGTGGGATCATCCTCATGATTTATCCTTATATACCCCAGAGTTTAAAAAAGAACTCTTTTTTGCTGGAAGTTTAGAACGTTTTCCAGACTTACAAAATTGGTCTCAAGATACGCCTTTAAGAGTATTTTCAAATAAAGGAGAAGCGAGTTCCAGTGCTAGAAATCTCAGCATCGAAGGATGGAAAAAAGATGAGGAAATGTTGTTAGAATTATCAAAGGGTGGATTTGGCCTTGTCTGGGGAACGCATCAAAATGATGGAGAAAGTAACCAATACTATACTTTAAATATATCTCATAAGGTTAGTACCTATCTAACAGCTGGTATCCCAGTGATTGTACCGAGCAGCTTATCAACTGCTAAATTTATAGTAGATCAAGGCTTGGGCTTTGTGGCGGATAGTCTAGAAGAGGTTCATGAGATAGTTGATAAAATGAATCTACAAGAATATCAAGAAATGACGAATCGGATAAAAACCTTTAGTTATTTGTTAAAAGAGGGTTATTTCACTAAAAAGTTATTGGTAGATGCAATCTATCACTTGGGAATTGATTAAGAGAACAAGATGATTAAAACAATTGTATTAGCTGGTGATCGTAATTACACCACGCAGTTAGAAACAACCATAAAGTCTATTCTATACCACAATCGAGATGTTAAGATTTATATTTTAAATCAAGACATTATGCCAGATTGGTTTCGCAAACCACGAAAAATAGCTCGCATGTTAGGTAGTGAGATTATCGATGTTAAGTTACCAGAGCAGGCTGTTTTTCAAGGTTGGGAAACTCGGGAGTATATAAGTCCAATGACTTATGCCAGATACTTTATACCAGATTATATTTCTGAGGATAAAGTTTTATATTTGGACAGTGATTTAATTGTAAATCAATCTTTGGGATCATTATTTGAGATTGAGTTATATGAACATTTATTAGCAGCTGCTTGGGATACAGATGGTATCTCTTTTAACGCAGGAGTGATGCTGATCAATAATAAAAAATGGCGTCAAGAGAAATTAAAAGAACGACTAATTGAACAGTCCATTGTAACAATTAGGGAAGTTGAAGAAGGTCGTTTTGAAAATTTTAACGGTGACCAAACGATTCTGAATCAGGTTTGTTCTAATCAATGGTTAGAGCTGGATAAAGAATTTAACCTTCAAGTGGGTCATGATGTAACTGCTTTTTATAATAAATGGAATAATTATTTTAGTGAGTTAGTACCCCCTAGTATAATACATTTTGTGTCTTATAGAAAACCCTGGACTACCTTGATAGCCAATCGTTATCGTGATTTATGGTGGGAATTCCATGATTTAGAGTGGAGCCAGATTTTACAACATCATGTAGGAGAATTTGAACTAATATCGTCTCTAGATAAGGAATTTTCTTGTCTAACCTTAACTAATTCCCAAGATTTAGAAGGAATAGAGGAGCTAGTTACAGCTTTACCAGAGGTGGTATTTCATATCGCGGCTTGGACGGATATGGGTGATAAGCTAACAAAATTAGCTGTGCATGATAATGTAAGATTGCATCCACAGATTGTTCCTCCTGTACTAGATAAGCTGAAACAGTCAACAAATCTATATTTGGATATCAATCATGGTAGTGCAGATGAGAACTTTTTAAAATCTTTGAAAGAACAAGAAAAAACGCTATTAGCTTTTCAATCGACTCATCATGGAAATTTGGGACAAATCGTTTTTGAAAATGGGAAAGTTTCATTTATGATTGATGCAATTAAAGATTTTAAGAAAAATGGACATCTTACCTGCTTTAAACAAGTCCCAAGTTTGACTTGTTTAACGTTTACGGGTTCTCAGGATATTGAACAACTGGATTACTTGGTTGAACACTTACCTAATGTTGTTTTTCAAGTTGCGGCTTGGACAGATATGGGACCAAAATTATATGATTTATCTAATCGTTATCCTAATATTCAACTCTATCCAGCAATTTCTAGAGATAAGCTAGAAAAGTTGAAGGAAAATATGGATGTTTACTTAGATATCAATTTACTGACTTCAACAGCTGATATCGTTGCAGAAATGACTCATCTATCTAAACCAATATTAGCCTTTTATAAATCTCAAAACGGAAATAATGGTCAAAGATTGTATTCTAGTGAACATCCTGAACGAATGTTGGTTGATTTACAAAAATTGATAAATAAGGACATGCTAGGGAAACAGCTGGATCCAATTCAAGTAAAAGGGATAGATGAAACCTTAGATTATATTATTGAGAACAAGTCTTCTTTGGTTCGTTTTGGGGATGGAGAAATTAATATGCTTGCAGGGCATTCGATTCCCTACCAGGATTATGATGAAGAGTTAGTCTCAACTATGAGAGATATTATCGGACAAGAAAGTCGAAAAGAATTAGTTGTGTGCCTTCCTGATGCCTTTACAGATCGTTTCAGGTTTACATATTGGGCAATTCCATTTTGGAAAGATCATATGGATCATTATATGGATTTTTACAGAGAATTGTGTAGTGATTCATGGTATGGCTCAACCTTTGTATCTCGCCCTTATATTGATTTTGAAGACAAGAGTCAAGCAAAAGCTCAATTTGAAAAATTGAAAAGTATCTGGGAAAAACGTGACTTATTGATAGTCGAAGGTGCCACTTCTCGTTCGGGTGTCGGAAATGATTTGTTCGATGAGGCAAATTCTATTAAACGAATTATTTGTCCTTCTCATAGTGCTTTTTCTAGAGTTCATGAAATTGAACAAGAAATTGAAAAGTATGCAACGGGTCGCTTGATTTTGTGTATGTTAGGTCCTACAGCAAAAGTTTTAGCCTATCATTTAAGTCAAAAGGGATACCAAGTCTTAGATATTGGTCATATCGATTCAGAGTATGAGTGGATGAAGATGGGCGCTAAAACCAAGGTTAAATTTGCGCACAAACATACAGCAGAATACAATTTTGATCAGGATATTGAATTCATTGAGGATGAAACCTATAATAGTCAGATTTTAGTTGATTTATCAAAGAGAGAAGTATGAAAGATTTAATAAGTATTATAGTTCCAATCTACAATGTTGAGAATTATTTGAGAATGTGCTTGGATAGCATTCAGAATCAGACGTATCAAAATTTTGAGTGTTTATTAATCAACGATGGCTCTCTAGACAATTCAGCAGATATTTGTAGAGAATATGTTGCTAAGGATGCTCGTTTCCGTTATTTTGAAAAAGAAAATGGAGGTCTTTCCTCAGCACGTAACCTAGGTATTGAACGTTCGGGGGGGCGTACATTACTTTTGTAGATTCTGATGATTGGTTGGAAAATGATGCTTTATAACTGTTATATGATGCATTGAAAAAAGAGAATGCGGATATTAGTATCGGACGTTATAATTGTTACGATGAATCACGTTGCCAATATTTGTTTTATGATTCTAATCCAGATGATTCTCTTGAAGTGATAGACGGAAAAGAAATCATAGGTAGAGAAGGTGTAGAAGAAATGAGAAATGGGAATTGGACTGTAGCTTATTTGAAATTATTCAAGAGAGAGCTATTAGAAAATTTGCCATTTCCTTTAGGAAAAATTGCGGAAGATACTTACTGGACATGGAAAGTACTTCTAAGAGCTTCAAGGGTTGTCTATTTAAACAGTTATATTTATTGGTACCGTATTGGTTTATCTGGTACTTTATCAAATACATGGAGCGAAAAACGTATATATGATGAAATAGAGGCTAGGGAAGAGAAAATCGCTATTTTAGCAAGTTTGAATTATGACTTGACAAATCATATTTTGATTTATAAAAATAGATTACAAAGAGTAATAGCAAAATTAGAAGAACAAAATATGCAGTTCACAGAGATTTATAGAAGAATGATGGAAAAATTATCTTTACTTCCGTAGATACTAATAAAAGATGAGATAATACAATATGAAACTACATTTAACAAACTTATACGGCATGGCAGGTGATAGTACCGTCATTCTTGCTCAAAATGCTGTTCAAAAGATAGCCAGCCAACTGGGATTTAGAGAGGTTGGCATCTATTTTTACAATATTGCTTCAGATAGTTCATCTGAGATGAACAAACGTTTGGACGGTATTATGGCCAGTATCTCTATTGGAGATATATTAGTCTTTCAGTCTCCTACTTGGAATGGTTTTGAATTTGATCGTCTCTTTTTTGACAAATTAAAGGATATGCAGGTGAAAATTATTTGCTTTATCCATGATGTTGTTCCTCTCATGTTTGATAGTAACTATTATCTCATGAAAGAATACATGTATATGTATAATATATCAGATGTATTGATCGTCCCGTCAGAGAGAATGAAAGAACGCCTGATTGAAGAAGGATTGACAACTAAGAAGATTCTCGTTCAAGGTATGTGGGATCATCCTCATGATTTATCCTTATATACCCCAACTTTTAAAAAAGAACTCTTTTTTGCTGGAAGTTTAGAGCGTTTTCCAGACTTACAAAATTGGTCTCAAGAAACGCCTTTAAGAGTATTTTCAAATAAAGGAGAAGCGAGTTCTAGTGCTAGAAATCTTAGCATTGAAGGATGGAAAAAAGACGAGGAACTATTGCTAGAATTATCAAAAGGTGGATTTGGTCTTGTCTGGGGAACGCATCAAAATGATGGAGAAAGCAATCAATATTATACCTTAAATATATCTCATAAGGTTAGTACCTATCTAACAGCTGGCATACCAGTCATTGTACCGAGTAGCTTATCAACTGCTAAATTTATAGTAGATCAAGGCTTGGGCTTTGTGGCGGATAGTCTAGAAGAGGTTCATGAGATAGTTGATAAAATGAATCTACAAGAATATCAAGAAATGACGAATCGGATAAAAACCTTTAGTTATTTGTTAAAAGAGGGTTATTTCACTAAAAAGTTATTGGTAGATGCAATCTATCACTTGGGAATTGATTAAGAGAACAAGATGATTAAAACAATTGTATTAGCTGGTGATCGTAATTACACCACGCAGTTAGAAACAACCATAAAGTCTATTCTATACCACAATCGAGATGTTAAGATTTATATTTTAAATCAAGACATTATGCCAGATTGGTTTCGCAAACCACGAAAAATAGCTCGCATGTTAGGTAGTGAGATTATCGATGTTAAACTACCTGAACAGACTGTATTTCAGAATTGGAAAAAACAAGCTCACATTAGTTCGATTGCTTATGCTAGATATTTTATCCCAGATTATATACAAGAAGATACAGTTTTGTATTTAGATTGTGACTTGCTTATCAATGATAAATTAGATAATCTATTTGAGCAGGATATAGAAGAACGTTATATAGCAGCGATTAGAGATGCAAATGGTCAAGGTTTTAATACTGGTGTTCTACTAATCAATAATGAAAAATGGCGTCAAGAGAAACTAAAAGAACGACTAATTAAACAGTCTATCCTAACAACAAAGGAAGTTGAAGAAGGTCGTTTTGAACATTTTAATGGAGATCAAACGATTTTCAATCAAGTCTTGCAAGATGATTGGTTAGAGCTGGGTCGAGCTTATAATCTACAAGTAGGGCATGATGTTGTGGCTTTGTATAATAATTGGCAGGAACATCTAACTTTTAGTGACCAACCAGTGGTGATTCATTTTACGACCTACAGAAAACCTTGGACTACCTTGATAGCCAATCGTTATCGTGATTTATGGTGGGAATTCCATGATTTGGAATGGAGTCAGATTTTACAACACCATATAGGAGAGTTTGAACTTCTACCTCGTCTAGATAGAGAATTTTCGTGTTTAACTTTAACTAACTCTCAAGATTTAGAAGGAATAGAGGAGCTGGTTACAGCTCTACCAGATGTGGTATTTCATATCGCGGCTTGGACGGATATGGGAGATGAACTAACAAAATTAGCTGTATATGATAATGTGAGATTGCATCCACAAATTGTTCCTCCTGTACTGGAAAAACTGAAAAGAAAAACGGATATTTATTTGGATATCCATCAGGGATTCGAAGTTGAAAGTATCTTGAGAGATATTTGTGAATTTGAGATTCCTATCTTAAGTTTTTCTAATACACAGCATGGAATGTATAATCAAATGGTATTTGACAAAGAAGATATCAATTTAATGATAGAAGCTATCAAAGACTATGCTAGCAATTCTCGGTTTTTAAAAGATTATAATCAGGAGACATTTCATTGCTTAATCTTTACCGATACACAGGACATTGAACAATTAGACTATTTAGCTCAATATCTTCCACATGTTATTTTTGATGTCGCAGCCTGGACAGATATGGGGCCTAAGTTATATGAACTACAAAATAACTATCGAAATATTCGTTTACATCCAGCTATAACTATAGAAAAATTAGAACAATTAAAAATAAGAATGGGCTTGTATTTAGATATTAGCTGTGGTCATTCAACACATGATATTGTGAAGTCAGCTCATGAAATGAATAAAATCATTTTCTCTTTTGATAGTACCCAACATGGCTCTTTTGGACAACAGATATATTTTTCAAAATCACCTGAACGTATGGTGGAAGACATTGAAAATCTTATTTCTGGAACATTCCAAGAAAGAACACCAGCGATTATTGTTAGGGATATCGATCAAACTCTAGATTATGTAATAGAAAACAAATCTTCTATTATTCGCTTTGGCGATGGAGAGATGGATTTAATGTTAGGGAAATCTATTCCTTATCAAGTTTATGATGAGAATCTTGCAAGTCAGTTGAAAGAGATTATTGCTCTTCAAAGTGATGAAAAATTAGTTATCGGCTTACCAAATGTATTTGCTGATCGTTCTAATTTTACACCAGCATCGGAAGCCTTCTGGAAGGGACATTTAGAACATCATTTAAAAGATTATGTAGAATTAGCTAGAGCAGATTGGTATGGGACTACATTTGTATCTAGACCATACATTGATTATGTAGATAAATCTCAATCATTTAGTCAATTTGAAAAATTAAAACAAATTTGGAAGAATGAGGACATTCTGATTGTAGAAGGAGTAACTTCTCGTTCGGGTGTAGGGAATGATTTATTTGATGGAGCAAATTCAATTAAGCGAATTATCTGTCCATCCCATAATGCTTATTCGCGTATAGAAGAGATCCAAGAAGCTGTACTACAGTATGCTGAAAATCGCCTTATTTTATGTATGCTTGGTCCTACAGCCAAAATTTTATCCTATAATCTTTTTAAGAAGGGGTATCGGGTTCTAGATATTGGTCATATTGATTCAGAGTATGAATGGATGAAAATGGGAGCTGATACAAAGGTTAAATTTAATCACAAGCATACTGCGGAACATAATTTTGATCAAGATATTGAATTTATAGAGGATGAGACATATAATAGTCAAGTGCTTACTGTCTTATCGTAATGAATTACCTTAAACTTAAAGGAGATAAAATGTTAGAAGATAAAAAAGCTGTAGTTTTAGCAGGTGATTACGCTTATATTCGACAAATAGAAACGGCAATGAAGTCACTTTGTAGGCATAATAGTCATGTTAAAATTTATGTACTAAATCAAGATATTCCCCAGGAATGGTTCAGTATATTGAGAGTCTATTTACAAGAAATGGGAGGAGATTTGATTGATTGCAAATTAATTGGGCAACAGTTTCAAATGAATTGGTCAAATAAACTACCGCATATAAATCACATGACCTTTGCACGCTATTTTATACCAGATTTTGTAATAGAGGATAAAGTTCTATATTTGGATAGTGATTTGGTTGTGACGGGTGATTTGACTCCTCTATTTGAATTAGATTTGGGTGAGAATTACTTGGCTGCAGCTCGTTCTTGCTTTGGAGCTGGAGTTGGTTTCAATGCTGGAGTTTTGTTGATTAATAACAAAAAATGGAAATTAGATAATGTTCGTCAGCAGTTAGTTGAATTAACTGAGAAAGAACATGAAAATGTGGGAGAAGGAGATCAGTCTATTCTCAATATTCTTTTTCAAAAGAGTTGTTATCAGCTAGAGGATACCTATAATTTTCAAATAGGTTTCGATGCTGGTGCGGCTGAGAAGAATCATGCTTTTATTTTTGAAATTCCACTGACTCCTCTTCCTAAAATTTTGCACTATATTTCTCCTGACAAACCATGGAAGCAGTTTTCTGTTGGACGTCTGAGAGACGAGTGGTGGAAATACTCTTTTATGGAATGGAGTTATATAGTATCTAGCTGGAAAGAAAAGGGTGTATTTTATTCTGCAGATATTTATAAACCAAAATTAACTTGTATGAATTTAACTAATTCTTGGTGTGTAGAAAAAATTGATTTTCTAGTTGAACAATTACCAGAAGTACATTTTTATATTGCTGCTCATACTTTTATGTCGGATGAATTAAAGAGACTATCTAAATATCAAAATGTGACTCTTTATCCTAACTCTTTTCCTATTTTGGTAGAAAAACTTCTACAGAGTTCAGATATTTATTTGGATTTGAATTTAGATCAGAAACTAGTATATGTTTATGATTTGGTGAAGAAATACAATAAACCCATGCTTAGTTTTGAAAGTAGTCGATATCAAGAACTTTCGGATAGTGACTATGATGGCCTTTATTCTAATATTACTCCTGCAGAATTAGTTAATGCAATCAGAAACTATATCCAAGATCAATAAGCAGCTAAATACATATCTTTACAGATAAAGAAAAAATTGAAAAATATATTGGAGGGGATAAAATAATGGACGAATTAATTAGTGTGATAGTGCCTATATACAATACGGAAAAGTATTTGGTAGAGTGTGTCGAAAGTATTAGGAAACAAACGTATTCTAATATTGAGATTATTTTAGTGGACGATGGCTCAACGGATGCTTCTATTGAAATCTGTGATGAATTTGCAGAAAAAGATTCTCGAGTTAGAGTATTTCATAAAGAGAACGAAGGTGTGGCAGTTGCAAGAAATTTTGGCATTCAACAGTCTAATGGTCAATATGTTGTAATTGTAGATTCTGATGATGTTGCAGTTGATAAAATGATTGAGGTTCTGTATACTCAAATAAAGGAAAATGATGCCGATATAGCGGTAGGAAACTATTACATTTATGACGAAAGTGATGGTAATTTTTATTATTACATTACAGAAGCCGATTATTGTGTAGAAGTGCTATCTCCACAAGAATTAATAGACAGACAGGCAGGGGCTTGGAAATGGAATAGTACAGCCTTCATGTTAACTACTTTTAAATTATATAAGAAAGTGTTATTTGACGATGTTTCCTTCACTCACGGTAGAAGGTTTGATGATGAAGCTTCCACCCATAGACTGTTTTTAAGAAGTAAAAAAACAGTGTTTGTCAATGATAACGTCTATCTCTACAGAAGACGTTCAGGTAGTATTATGAGATCTAAATTTGATCTTTCTTGGGCAAGAGATTTAGTTGAAGTATTTTCCAAGAAAATATCAGATCTTGTTTTAGCTGGAGTAGATGTCTCAGTTATGCGTATTCGATTTGTCAACCTTTTAAAGGATTACAAACAAACTTTAGAATACCATCAATTAACAGATACTGAGGAATATAAAGATATTTGTTTTAGATTGAAGCTCTTTTTTGAAGCAGAACAAAACTAAAGTTGTAACATCACTATTTTTATTACAAAAGATTAGATTAACAGTAAGAGAGAAGGATTATTTTGTGAAAAAAATTTACTCATCAATGGCAGTAAAAAAAGGATTAACAACCTTATTTCTGCTGTTTATTTATGTATTGGGAAGTCGTATTACCCTTCCTTTTGTTGATTTGAATAGTAGGGACTTTCTAGGTGGTTCAACAGCATATTTGGCGTTTTCAACGGCCCTTCTAGGAGGAAATCTGAGAAGTCTATCTCTATTTTCTATAGGCCTTTCACCATGGATGTCATCAATGATTTTATGGCAACTACTTTCCTTTTCTAAGAAATTGAATATTTCTTCGGGGGCAGTAGAAATTCAAGATAGAAGGAAGATGTATTTAACACTGGTTATTGCTTTGATTCAATCTTTAGCGCTCTCATTGAATCTACCAACCCAGCATCTTTATTCATCACTCTTGGTCACTGTATTAAATACTATGTTATTAATAGCAGGAGCCTTGTTTCTAGTATGGCTATCAGATTTAAACGCTCAACTTGGAGTAGGTGGCTCTGTGGTCATTTTACTGTCTAGTATTGTTTTAAATATTCCACAAGATATTTTAAGTACATTTCAGCTTGTCCGAATTTCTATGGGAATGATGATATTGATTGCATTGAGCAGTATTGTATTGACCTATATGATGGTGCTCATGTATAGAGCGCGCTATCGTATACCAGTTCATAAAATTGGATTACGTAGCCGTTTCAAGAGGTATTCTTTTTTGGAAATCATGTTAAACCCTGCGGGGGGGATGCCTTTTATGTATGTGATGAGCTTTTTAAGTTTGCCTACCTATATCTTTTTGCTACTACAGACTCTTTTTCCGCAGACTACAGTCTTCTCTGAATTATCAGCTCAATATGGAGTTGGAAAACCATTATGGATTTACTCATATATTGCCATGATTTTTTTATTTAGTATTGCTTTTGCTTTTATCAATATGAGTGGTGATCAACTATCAGATCGTATGAAGAAATCTGGTGAGTATATATATGGAGTTTATCCAGGTGAGGAAACAAGTCGTTTTATTAATCGATTAGTATTGCGCTTTTCGATTATAGGAGGAATTTTTAATGTGTTGATGGCAGGTACACCAATGTTATTTGTTTTATCTGATGAAAAGTTGTTGAGGATTGCCATGATTCCAGGTTTATTTATGATGTTTGGTGGTATGATTTTTACAATTAAAGATGAAATGAAGGCTTTGAGACTAAATGAAACCTATAAACCCTTGATTTAGGAGGCTTTTATGTATTATTTTATTCCAGCTTGGTATGGTTCAAGCCGTCAATGGCACGCGGATGTGACTCCATGGTATTATTCTTCTTTTAGATTTGAATTTGATGATACTTTTAATCAGATTAGGCTTTTTCAAAGACAAGAGATAGCATCTCGACTATTAATCTTGTCCTATCAGCCACATTTACGTTATTTTTTACATAGACATGGTGTCTTAGAGACAGAAGTCTATTCTATCTTTGATGATATGCAAGACTTGCATGATATACACACCCAGGTTCTTAATCTCAGAGATATAGAGTGGGATAGTGATTGCCAGTTTCTGTATAGTCCATTTGCAATAGTAGTTCAAAAAAATGGTAAAAAGTATGCAAAGGTAGAACATGGCGTAGAAGGATTTATCAGTGATATCCAATATTTTGATGATAGTGGTCAGATAAGTAAGCACTATATTATGGATGATCGTGGGTTTGTATCCAGTGTCATTTATTTTGATAATGGACAGCCTACATATCAAGACTATTTAGATCCGAAAGGCCTCTGGCGCTTTAGAGAGCATTTAAACGAGGGAGGACGAGTAGAGGTAAATCCAATATTTGGCTATCGTTTTAAACATCTTCACTATGCGGATATAAGTCAATTGATCGCAGAATATTTTGATAAATATTTACAAATAAAACAGGAAAAACAGGATATTTTCATCATCCCTTCTCATCCTCATCATGACCAATTTCTTTTCAGTTGTTTACCAAGTGATACTGCTAAAATTTTGAGTCTTTTCATTAATCGGAATGCTCAAGTTAGTTTTAAAGATTTAGCTTCATCATTTGAACAGGCGAATCTAGTCTTAGTAGATAGAGAAGATAGTTTACAACTCTTGCAGGAACTATATCCTAATCTATCGGATAAATTTCATCATCTCTCTCCTTTTGATACACGTTTACGACTGGGAAGAAGTCAGACTAGAAAAGAATCGATACTTTACTATCAATTAGATTTTTCTCAAGGAATTGATAGACAAGCCTTATTTCAGGTCTTATCATTTATTGCTGAAACTAAAAATACAGAAGTCATTTTTGGAGCCTTCTCTGCTAGTCAGGAACAAATGGATGAAGTGGAAAACCTTGTAAATGAAATCATTCAGGAACAAATCCGTACTGATAGTTTAGAAAAAGGCCTAGACTATGGTGGTGCAGAAAATCCCCTAGAGGAAAACCAGGAGCAAGAAATGCGTTTTCAATTTGTCAATATGAATGATGAATTGGATTTGATTAAGACACTCGAGTTTGTTCGTTTGATTGTGGATCTCAATAAACAACCCCACCTCTATACTCAAATAGCAGGTATCAGTGCGGGAATTCCTCAGATTAATCTGGTTGAGACTGTTTATGTGGAACATTTGAAAAATGGTTATTTGATTTCAGATGTGACAGAGTTTTCAAAGGCTGCAGGCTACTATACAGATAGACTAAAAGAATGGAACCAGGCCTTGGTTTATTCTATTGATAAAATTAAGGAACATACTGGCCAACGTTTCTTAGATAAATTACATCAGTGGATTGAGGAGGTTACAGATGTCAAAGGACTATAAAATCCTACAGATAGGGATTGATAATTGGGCTCACCATTACGAAATTCCTGAAAATATGGATTGGTATTATTTCTGTCCCAATTCACCGTTAGCCCTTCGTAAAATGATGGAAATAGATAGCATCACAAATTTTCATGCAATCTTGATAGAGGATGGTCAGTATCTAGCTGATTTACTACCTTTTAGTTATCAGATTGAGCCCTATACTCTTTTTTATAATCAAGATTATAAAACGACAGATTTGACTATTCTTGATTGCTTAAAAAAACGATGTGCTCAGGCTATAGATTTCTCCGATCCCCAGCAATTACTAAATGATTTGTCAACCTCTCTCTTTGGTGGAGGTTATGGTGATAAATTATTTCCGTCAAGTATCCAAATTCACTCGTCTTTTAAAGGTTCTATTTCCTATCAAGGATTTGAGCATGTGACCCTAGAAGGGAATTTTGGAGAGGATTTCCAACAACTAGCTTACTGGTCTAATAATTTTATAGTATACAAAAACTTACCAATAGAGTTATGGCTAGAGTATGAAAAACAAGGTAATTGTGAGTTACGATTGGTCATTCGTAAGATATGGAATGGGTCTGTTGATGAAATTTTTGAAGAAATCCTAGTGACTGAAAATGACCTAGAGCAAGCACTTGTTATGGAAAATAAAGATGGAGACTGCTATCTCGCCATATCTGTAGAAGCACGAGGTCAGGGAATTTTAACGATTGGTAATCTTCACCAACGTTGGAGCCGAAAACAGTTCGGGAAGTTTGTTTTAGGTGGGAATATCCTACATGATAGTAAGCGTGATGAAATTAACTACTTTTTCCATCCAGGTGATTTTAAGCCACCTCTAGCTGTTTATTTTGCAGGTTTTCGTCCTGCCGAGGGATTCGAGGGATATTGGATGATGAAAAATCTAGGATGTCCTTTTCTTCTATTTTCGGATCCTCGTCTTGAGGGTGGATCCTTTTATTTAGGTAGTCAAGAATTAGAGAATAAGATTAAGGAAACCATTCAATATTATTTGGATTATCTTGGTTTGACATCTAAAGATTTGATTTTATCAGGCTTATCGATGGGAACATTTCCATCGCTCTACTATGGAGCTATTTTTGAGCCACGTGCAGTTATTGTCGGTAAGCCATTAGCTAATATCGGGACTATTGCAAGACGAGGGCGTTTAGAGGCACCAGGAGTATTTAATACCAGTTTTGATGTTCTGAGACACCAGACGGGTGGAGTTAGTTACCAACACATGGAAGAGCTGAATCAAACCTTTTGGAATACTTTTAAAAAGGCCGATTTCACACAGACAACTTTTGGTCTTTCCTATATGAAGGATGAAGATATGGATAGTAAAGCCTACGATCAGTTAGTAGAACATCTTTGCTATACAGGAGCTAAAATTTTATCTAAAGGTACAGATGGACGACATAATGATGATACAGATACCAATGTTGCTTGGTTTCTACATTTTTACCGTATGATTTTGAAATCAGATTTTGGAAGGTTGGACAAATGATTATCAATCAGAGAACAGACATTAAGTGGGGAGAAGTAGGGGGGACATTTATGTATGGTAGTAAGGTAACCTATTATGAAGACAAACATATTAGTCTATATAATCCCTTAGTGACATCAGGAGAAACCTTAAAAACTTGGTTTTCTAGTGTAAACTATCAAGCCTTCAGAACTCAGCCCAGTCTCCCTTTGCTGAAGAGAAAACAAGATTATCAATTATGTATGAATTATGAATGTCATCCTACTAATGGAGTCTATACAAAGGTTGTCTTTTTTGATAGATATGGAGATGTGCTTGAAGAGAAAATTGAAAAAATGAAAGTCCTTGATTTTACCTATCCTGATGATACCTATACCTACCAAGTCTCCCTTCTAAGTGCTGGTTTTGAGTCCTTAGAGTTCTATTCTTTTTCTATTAAGGAGTTAAATCGTGTTTAAAGGTTTTTATCAAAAAATCCAACTTCGGAAAGTTAAGAGAATTTTAAAAAAAATTAATGCTCTTAAAGGAAAGATGGAATCCTTAACTGACCAAGAATTAGCGGCAAAGACAGTGGAATTTCGCCAACGCCTCGCTAAAGGAGAGACGGTAGATGATCTTCTAGTGGAAGCTTTTGCGGTTGTGCGTGAAGCGGATAAACGTGTGTTGGGAATGTTTCCCTATGATGTCCAAGTTATGGGAGGAATTGTTATCCATCAGGGAAATGTCGCTGAGATGAATACTGGTGAGGGAAAAACTTTGACAGCTACTTTGCCTGTTTATCTCAATGCCCTGACAGGTAAAGGTACCATACTGATTACGACTAATGAGTACCTAGCCAAACGTGATGCTGAAGAGATGGGACAAGTTTACCGCTTCTTAGGCTTGACAATTGGTGTGCCTTTTACAGGTGATCCCCAAAAAGACTTTACACCAAAAGAGAAGAAAATCATTTATGGTTCCGATATTATTTATACTACTAATACAAATTTAGGATTTGATTACCTGAATGATAATCTTGCTTCAAATGAGAAAGATAAATTTTTACGCTCCTTTGATTACGTCATTATTGATGAGATTGATGATATTCTATTGGATAGCGCTCAGACACCTCTTATTATTGCCGGAGCCCCGCGTGTTCAGTCTAATCACTATGGTATTATTGATACGCTGGTAACGACTTTGGTAGAAGGGGAGGACTATATCTTTAAAGAGGAAAAGGATGAGATTTGGCTCACTACCAAGGGGGCTAAGGCTGCTGAAAGTTTCTTAGGAATAGATCATTTTTACAAGGAGGAGCATGCAGTTTTTGCTCGTCATTTAGTATATGCGATACGAGCCCATAAACTCTTTACAAAAAATAAAGACTATGTCATTCGTGGGAATGAAATGGTACTGGTAGATAAGGGAACAGGTCGTTTGTTGGAACAAACTAAACTTCAAGGAGGTCTTCATCAGGCTATTGAAGCAAAGGAGCATGTCAAATTATCTCCAGAGACGCGGGCTATGGCTTCTATCACTTATCAGAGTCTTTTTAAGATGTTCAATAAGATATCTGGAATGACAGGGACAGGTAAGGTTGCAGAAAAAGAGTTTATTGAAACCTACAATATGTCTGTAGTGCGCATTCCAACCAATCGTCCTAGACAACGGATTGACTATCCAGATAATCTATACGTCACTTTACCTGAAAAAGTGTATGCATCCTTGGAGTACATCAAGGAATACCATGCTAAGGGGAATCCCTTACTCGTTTTTGTAGGCTCAGTTGAAATGTCTCAGCTTTATTCGTCACTCTTACTTCGTGAAGGGATTGCCCATAATGTCCTAAATGCGAATAATGCGGCGCGTGAGGCTCAGATTATCGCTGAGTCAGGTCAGATGGGGGCTGTGACAGTGGCTACCTCTATGGCAGGACGTGGGACGGATATCAAGCTTGGTAAAGGGGTCGCAGAACTTGGTGGCTTGGTTGTTATTGGAACGGAGCGGATGGAAAGTCAACGGATTGACCTGCAAATTCGTGGACGTTCTGGTCGTCAGGGAGATCCTGGTATGAGTAAGTTTTTTGTATCCTTAGAGGACGATGTTATCAAGAAATTTGGTCCATCTTGGGTGCATAAAAAATATAAAGATTATCAGGTTCAAGATATGACTCAACCAGAGGTTCTTAAGGGTCGCAAGTATCGGAAATTAGTTGAAAGAGCTCAGCATGCTAGTGATAGTGCTGGACGTTCGGCACGTCGTCAGACACTAGAATATGCGGAGAGTATGAATATTCAACGGGATATGATTTATAAGGAGCGTAATCGTCTAATAGATGGTTCTCGTGACTTAGAGGATGTTGTAGAGGAAATCATTGCTAGTTACATAGATCAAGTGACTTCTTCAGAATATGAAAGCCGAGAGTTACTCTTCCATTTTCTTGTGACCAATATTAGTTTTCATATTAAAGAAGTTCCAGACTATGTAAATGTGACTGACAAGACTACAGTTCGTAGCTTTATGAAACAAGTGATTGAAAAAGAACTTTCTGAAAAGAAAGTATTACTTGACCAACATGGACTGTATGAACAGTTTTTACGACTTTCTATGCTCAAGGCTATTGATGACAACTGGGTAGAGCAGGTAGACTATCTCCAACAGCTATCGATGGCTATCGGTGGTCAGTCTGCTAGTCAGAAAAATCCAATCGTAGAGTATTATCAAGAAGCCTACGCGGGCTTTGAAGCTATGAAAGAACAAATCCGTGCGGATATGGTGCGTAATCTCCTGATGGGCTTGGTTGAAGTCACTCCTAAGGGTGAGATTATGACTCATTTCCCATAAAAAGAGGAAAATATGACAATTTACAATATAAATTTAGGAATTGGCTGGGCTAGTAGTGGTGTTGAATACGCCCAAGCCTACCGTGCTGGTGTTTTTCGCAAATTAAATCTGTCCTCTAAGTTTATCTTTACAGATATGATTTTAGCCGATAATATTCAGCATTTAACAGCCAATATTGGTTTTGATGATGATCAAGTGATCTGGCTTTATAACCACTTTACAGACATTAAGATTGCACCTACTAGCGTGACAGTGGATGATGTCTTGGCTTACTTTGGTGGCATTGAAAGTCGTAGAGAAAAGAATGGTAAGGTTTTACGTGTCTTCTTTTCTGATCAAGATAAGTTTGTTACCTGTTATTTGGTGGATGAGTATAAGGACTTGGTTCAACATGCAGAGTATGTTTTTAAAGGAAAATTGATTCGTAAGGATTACTTTTCTTATACGCGTTATTGTAGCGAATACTTTGCTCCCAAGGATAATGTTGCAGTCCTATACCAACGAACTTTTTACAATGAAAACGGGACTCCAGCTTATGATATCTTGATGAATCAAGGGAAGGAAGAAGTTTACCGTTTTAAGGATAAGATTTTCTATGGAAAGCAAGCTTTCATGCGTGCCTTTATGAAATCCTTGAATTTGAACAAGTCTGATCTGGTTATTCTTGATAGGGAGACAGGCATTGGACAGGTTGTGTTTGAGGAAGCGCAAGCAGCGCATTTAGCGGTAGTTGTTCATGCGGAGCATTATAGTGAAAATGCTACAAATGAGGATTACATCCTTTGGAATAACTATTATGACTATCAGTTTACAAATGCAGATAAGGTTGACTTTTTTATCGTATCAACTGATAGACAAAATGAAGTTCTACAAGAGCAGTTTACCAAATACACCCAGCACCAACCGAAGGTTGTTACCATTCCTGTAGGAAGTATTGATTCCTTGACAGAGTCAAGTCAAGAACGTAAGCCATTTTCATTGATTACCGCTTCACGTCTTGCCAAAGAAAAACACATTGATTGGTTGGTCAAGGCGGTCATTGAGGCTCGTAAGGAAATCCCTGAACTAACCTTTGATATTTATGGTAGTGGCGGAGAAGATTCTCTGCTTAGAGAAATTATTGCTAGTCATAAGGCAGAAGGCTATATCCAGCTCAAGGGACATGCGGAACTTTCGCAGATTTATAGCCAGTATGAGGTCTATTTGACGGCTTCTACCAGTGAAGGGTTTGGTTTGACCTTGATGGAAGCTATTGGTTCAGGTCTACCCCTAATCGGTTTTGATGTGCCTTATGGCAATCAGACCTTTATAGAAGATGGGAAAAATGGTTATTTGATTCCAAGTTCATCAGATCACGTAGAAGACCAAATCAAGCAAGCTTACGCAGCTAAGATTTGCCAACTGTATCAAGAAAATCGTTTGGAGGATATGCGTACCCATTCTTACCAAATTGCAGAAGGATTCTTAACCAAAGAAATTTTAGAAAAGTGGAAGAAAACAGTAGAGGAGGTGCTCCATGATTGAACTTTATGATCGTTATAGTCAGGAAAGTCGAGATTTACATGAAAGTCTAGTCGCTACTGGACTTTCTCAACTTGGAGTGGTCATCGATGCAGATGGTTTTCTGCCTGATGGTTTAGTTTCTCCTTTTACCTATTATCTAGGCTATGAAAAGGGAAAACCTCTCTATTTCAACCAAGTTCCTGTTCCAGCTTTTTGGGAAATTTCAGGAAATAATCAGTCTGCTCGTATTGAGGATATGACGCAGGAGAGAGCTGTTATTCATTATGAAGATGGTTTGCAGGCTCGTCTAGTCAAGCAGGTTGATTGGAAAGACTTGGAAGGAAGAGTACGCCAGATTGACCATTATAATCGTTTTGGTGCTTGCTTCGCTACAACGACCTATAGCGCAGATAGTGAGCCGATTATGACAGTTTACCAAGACGTCAATGGTCAGGAAGTTTTGCTGGAAAACCATGTGACGGGTGATATCTTATTGACCTTACCTGGTCAGTCCATGCGTTACTTTGCCAATAAGGTTGAATTTATCACCTTCTTTTTGCAAGATTTGGAAATAGATACCAGTCAGCTTATCTTTAATACCTTAGCGACTCCTTTCTTGGTTTCCTTCCATCATCCAGATAAATCTGGCTCAGATATCCTGGTTTGGCAGGAACCTCTCTATGATGCCATTCCAGGCAATATGCAGTTGATTTTGGAAAGCGATGATGTGCGTACTAAGAAGATTATCATTCCAAACAAGGCGACTTATGAGCGCGCTTTGGAGTTAACTGACGAGAAATACCATGATCAGTTTGTGCACTTGGGTTACCATTATCAGTTTAAACGCGATAATTTCCTAAGACGAGATGCCTTAATCTTGACTAATTCAGATCAGATTGAGCAAGTAGAAGCAATCGTAGAAGCCTTGCCTGATGTCACTTTCCGTATCGCAGCGGTGACAGAGATGTCTTCTAAGCTCTTAGACATGCTTCGCTATCCTAATGTGGTCCTTTACCAGAATGCTAGTCCGCAGAAGATTCAGGAGCTCTATCAATTGTCGGATATTTACTTGGATATAAATCACAGCAATGAGTTGTTGCAGGCGGTGCGTCAGGCCTTTGAGCACAATCTCTTGATTCTTGGATTTAACCAGACAGTGCACAATAGACTCTATATCGCTCCTGATCATCTATTTGAAAGTAGTGAAGTTTCTGCTTTGGTTGAGACCATTAAACTGGCTCTTTCAGATGTTGAACAAATGAGTCTGGCGCTTGGGAAGCAAGGCCAACATGCAAATTATGTTGACTTGGTGCGATATCAGGAAACCATGCAAACTGTTTTAGGAGGCTAATATGTCAGACGAAGATTTATTTTACAAAGACGTTGAAGGTCGCATGGAAGAGTTGAAACAAAAACCTATCAAGAAGGAAAAAGAAACCCGAGGGGAAAAGATTAGTAAGACTTTTTCACTCATCTTGGGTTTAATGATTCTGATTGGTTTACTCTTTACACTGCTAGGAATTTTGAGGTAGGCCTATGATTGACATACTGATTGTTTTAGCTATTGTCCTCTCTCTTGCTTTGATTGTATTGGTAACCATACAACCTCGTCAAAATCAACTATTTTCCATGGATGCGACCAGTAATATTGGTAAACCAAGCTACTGGCAGAGCAATACCTTGGTCAAGGTTCTTACTTTATTGGTGAGTTTGGCCTTATTCGTTTTACTATTAACCTTTATGGTGATAACTTACAAATAAAAGAAAACTTCAGATATTCACCTTTTGTGATTGGTCTGAAGTTTTCTTTTTATACTCAATGAAACTCAAAGAGCAAACTAGGAAGCTAGCTGCAGGCTGCTCAAAACACAGTTTTGAGGTTGTAGATAAGACTGACGAAGTCAGCTTAAAATACTGTTTTGAGGTTGCAGATGGAAGCTGACGTAGTTTGAAGAGATTTTCGAAGAGTATTACTGTCCATATTTTTGGTAAAAGTCAACTTTTACTTGGATGAAGGTTTTGGCTTCACGTAGGAGTTGGAGGAGTGTGGCGCGGGTTTCAAATTCTTCTCTTGTCTTGGGCAGACCGCGGTTGCGAAAGACTTCTAGATAACGTTCAATTTCATCTAGCAAATCAGAAGCAGGATTGGTCTGGCTCAGTTGGCCTGCAATTTTTGAAAAAAGTTGGGCCAGAATCAGGCTTTCACTGGCAGCAAGGTGACAGGTGTTGATCTGCTGGGCCATGTTTCGCAGGATACGACTTTGTCGCTGTCTCATCTCAAAGTAGTGGATATGGTAGTCGGTCTGGTGAAAGAGGTGGTCAGAGTGATCTAGATAGACCAGTCTGAGGGCTTCTTCCAAAAGGGTGTCCAATTCTTCAACCAGCTGTGCTCGATTGCGTCCATCCCCTCTGGATAAAAAATATTTGAAGCGCTGGAGAATATCTTTTAACTTTTCTTCAACCATCGTGTAGTAGAGCTGAATTTCCTTCTCTCGTGAAGGCATATAGAGATTGACCAGTAGGGCAAATCCTGTACCGATAGCAAAGAGAAGGAATTCATTGACTAGAAGTTCTGAAGAGGTTGACTCTTGTACCAAGAGATGGCACACCAAAACAGTGCTTGGTGTGATGCCAATTTCCCAGCCCATCTTGTAGGCTAGAGGAACGTATAGAGCAAGATAGAGGCCAAGGCTCCAGATATGAAATCCGCTCAGGTGAAAGGCCAAAACCCCAATAGACAGAGCTAGGAGCATAGAAAAAAGACGATTGCGGGCCAGTTTTAAAGTACTTCTACGTGTATCAGAGAGGCTTAAGAGGGCGATGATTCCAGCTGAAACTGCTGAAGAGAGATTGAGAAAATAAGCAAGAAGGCAGGCAAGACAGGTAGCTAAGATGAGCTTGGTCGTACGTTGGCTAATAGACATATGAATTTCCTAATAAGTTAGAATAAAAGCGTAAAAGACAAGACCTGAGCAGGCTTGCCTTTATGACTTATTTTTTACGGGCTGCTGCGTATTCGGCAACGGCGGTAAAGAGGACGTCTGTAGAAGAGTTAAGGGCTGTTTCACATGAGTCTTGGATGACACCAATCACAAATCCAACCCCAACAACTTGCATGGCAATATCGTTAGAAATACCGAAAAGGCTACAAGCAACTGGAATAAGAAGGAGGGAACCACCAGCGATACCAGAAGCACCACAGGCTGAAATAGCTGCTACCACACTAAGGACAAAGGCTGTCGCAAAGTCAACGGGGATTCCAAGGGTGTTAACGGCAGCAAGGGTCAAAACGTTAATAGTAATGGCTGCTCCTGCCATGTTGATAGTAGATCCAAGTGGGATAGAAACAGAATAGGTATCTGGGTTGAGTCCAAGGTCATGGCAGAGTTTCATGTTTACAGGGATGTTAGCCGCAGAACTACGAGTGAAGAAGGCTGTCACACCGCTGACACGCAAACATTTCCAAACGAGGGGATAAGGATTTCTCTTCATAAAGAGAAAGGCAATCAATGGATTGACAACCAGAGCGACAAAGAACATGGTTGTAACCAATAGTCCAAGTAAAATACCGTAGTTTGCGAGACTGCCGATTCCCTTATCAGAGATAGTTTTAAAGACAAGGCCTAGGATTCCAAATGGTGCTAGGTTGATGATCCATTCAACAATCTTAGAAGTCACATCAGCTATGGTGTTCAACAATTCTTTACTATTTTTGCTGGCTTCTCTCATAGCAATACCGAAAATCACTGCCCATGATAGAATACCAATGTAGTTGGCGGTGACAAGGGCATTGACAGGATTGTCTACGAGTTTAAGCAAGAGATTGCTAAGAACCTGACCTATACCATCAGGAGGTGTAACCTCTGTATTAGCACTATTTAAGGTAATTTCAACTGGAACGATGAAACTAGCAAAGACAGCTACAAGTGCTGCTGCAAAGGTTCCCACTAAATAAAGAAAGATAACAGTTTTCATATTGCTATCTTGCCCCTTTTGGTGTTTGGAAAGAGCATTGGCAACAAGGGCAAAGACTAGAATGGGTGCGATGGCCTTGAGACCACCAACAAAGAGATCTCCGAGTAGCCCAATTCCTGAAACAGAAGGAAGTGTCAGTCCTAGGATTCCTCCAAAAAGCATACCAATCAAAATCCGTTTGATTAGGCTTGCTTTATTCCAAGCATGAATGAGTTTTTTCATAATAACCTCCTTATACTCTTCGAAAATCAAATTCAAACCACGTCAGCTTCACCTTGCCGTAGGTATGGTTACTGACTTCGTCAGTTCTATCCACAACCTCAAAACGGTGTTTTGAGCAGCCTGCGGCTAGCTTCCTAGTTTGTTCTTTGATTTTCATTGAGTATTAGTTGTGTAATGTTTATGATTATAGTATAAATATAAACCAAAATCAAGAATTTTCTGTCTATTTTTGAAATTATTTTTGAATATTTATGGAGAATGATACTTTATGAAAGTATGGTATAATAAATGAAAGGAGTTTTCTATGCAAGAATTTATTCAAACCTATCTCAATAAGATTGATATTACAGCGATTATCGAGAATATCTTGACCAAGATACTTTCTCTTTTATTCTTATTTTTACTCTTCTACATAGCTAAAAAACTGCTTCATACCATGGTGCAGAGAGTTGTCAAACCCTCTTTAAAAATGTCTCGTCACGATGTCGGGCGTCAGAAAACCATCTCACGTTTATTAGAGAATGTGTTTAATTATACCCTTTATTTCTTTTTGCTTTACTGTATCTTGTCTATTTTGGGTTTGCCAGTTTCTAGTTTGCTGGCAGGTGCTGGGATTGCTGGGGTGGCTATTGGGATGGGAGCACAAGGTTTTCTGTCTGATGTCATCAATGGCTTTTTCATCCTTTTTGAACGTCAACTGGATGTGGGAGATGAGGTCGTTCTGACAAATGGTCCCATTACTGTATCGGGCAAGGTCGTCAGTGTCGGCATTCGAACAACTCAACTCAGAGGAGAAGATCAGGTTCTACACTTCGTTCCCAATCGGAATATCACCGTTGTCAGCAATTTCTCTCGGACAGACCAGGCCTGAAATTTTAGCAGATTTATGGTACAATAGAAAGAGTTTGGTAAAGGAGAGAAGATGTTCTTAGAAAAACAGTTGGGCAATGATTGCGCCTGGATTAACCTAGATTTGGACAAGTTGAAGAAACTAGAGGACCTTTCTGAAATCTACGGTTTGGACAAGGAAACCATCGAATACGCACTGGATAGGAATGAGCGTGCCCACATGGATTATCACCGCGAAAATGGGACTGTGACCTTTATCTACAATGTCTTGAACTTGAAAAAGGATAAGGCCTACTACGAAGCCTTTCCCATGACCTTTATCGTGGAACATCATCGCCTGATTACCATTAGTAATACCAAGAACGCCTATATTATTGAACAGATGACCCGTTATCTGGAGAGTCATGACACGCTTTCGATTTACAAGTTTCTCTTTGCCAGTCTGGAAATCATCAGCAATGCCTATAATCCTGTCATCGAGCAGATGGACAAGAGTAAGGACGAGGTCAATGGTCTCTTGCGTCAGCGAACAACTAAGAAAAATCTTTTTGCCTTGTCCGACTTGGAGACTGGTATGGTTTACCTCACTGCGGCTGCCAAGCAAAATCGCATGTTGCTGGAGCATATCCAAGGGCATGCCCTCTATCGCAGTTTTAACGAGATTGAGAGAGAACAGTTTGATGATGCCATGATTGAGGCTCATCAGCTGGTATCCATGACAGACTTGATTTCTCAAGTCCTCCAACAACTATCAGCATCTTATAACAACATCCTAAACAATAATCTGAATGATAATTTGACAACCTTGACCATCATTTCAGTCTTACTAGCGGTTTTGGCAGTAGTGACAGGCTTTTTCGGAATGAATGTTCCCCTACCTTTAACAGATGAGCCCCATGCTTGGCTCTACATCAGTTTGGCTAGTGCAGGTTTGTGGATTGTTTTGTCATTGTTACTAAGGAAAATTGCGAAAAAAAGTTAAGAAAAGGAGCCAAAATGGCGATTGAAAATTACATGCCAGATTTTGCTGTGGAAGCAGTCTATGATCTGACAGTTCCAAGCCTGCAGGCGCAGGGAATCAAGGCTGTTTTGGTCGATTTGGACAATACTCTCATAGCTTGGAACAACCCTGACGGGACGCCAGAGATGAAGCAATGGCTACATGATCTTCAGGATGCGGGCATTGCTATTATCGTGGTCTCAAATAATACCAAAAAACGAGTTCAACGCGCAGTTGAGAAGTTTGGAATTGATTACGTTTATTGGGCTCTGAAACCCTTCACATTTGGGATTAATCGTGCTATGAAGGAATTCCACTATGAGAAAAGCGAAGTGGTCATGGTTGGTGACCAGCTCATGACAGATATACGAGCAGCCCACCGTGCAGGCATTCGATCGATTTTAGTAAAACCCTTGGTACAACACGACTCGATCAAAACGCAGATTAACCGAGCTCGTGAGCGTCGTGTGATGCGAAAAATCACTGAAAAGTACGGACCGATTACATATAAAAAAGGAATTTAACTATGGAAGAAATTCTCTGTATTGGTTGTGGAGCAACCATTCAGACGACAGACAAGGCTGGTCTTGGATTTACCCCCCAGTCGGCACTAGAAAAAGGCTTGGAGACTGGCGAAGTCTATTGCCAACGCTGTTTCCGTCTCCGCCACTACAATGAAATCACGGATGTCCAGTTGACGGACGATGATTTCCTCAAGCTCTTGCACGAGGTGGGAGACAGTGATGCCTTGGTGGTCAATGTCATTGACATCTTTGACTTTAATGGCTCTGTTATCCCAGGTTTGCCACGCTTTGTATCGGGCAATGATGTCCTCTTGGTTGGAAATAAAAAAGATATCTTGCCCAAGTCAGTAAAACCGGGCAAGATTAGCCAGTGGCTCATGGAACGTGCCCACGAAGAAGGGCTTCGTCCTGTGGATGTCGTCCTGACTTCGGCACAAAACAAACATGCCATTAGGGAAGTCATTGACAAGATTGAACACTACCGTAAGGGCCGTGATGTCTATGTGGTC
>CAUQZY010000010.1:0-35363 GCA_963522395.1 uncultured Streptococcus sp. | reverse complement strand
GATATTATTAATGTTTATCGCGTATGTTCTTGTTTCTTGGTTTGCGTCGGTTAGTGTAATAAATTTCATTGTTTTTCCTCCTCTATTTTTTCAAAGAATTCCTTGATTTCTTCAATTTCTCTTGCGTTTTCTTTAACCTTTATCCTATATGGCTCACCCATGAGGTGTATTTCTGCATATTTTCCTGTTGCATCTTCCCTAAATTCCACACTTACCACACACCGTGGGTTTATCAATATTGTTCTTTTTAAGAGTAGGTCATAGCAGGTAATCATCTACTCACCTTCCAATTTGTAAAAGGATTTATATCTTCATCAATGTCGTAGACTTTCGCACTTGGAAAATTAGAAATTTCATCAAGTAGCCCTTGCATCCGTTGTTTAAATTCTTCAGAAGTGCCATCCCACAAATGAACAAACATGTCTTCATATCCGTCTTGTTCCATATATTCATATATCCAATCCAATACAGATTCAGCGGATAATTTGATTGTTCTTTCTTTTAAAGTTTTCCAACCACTTCTCTCATCCTCATTTAACGAGTTCCATTCACGTTTTAAATCGCATGCGTATATTTGAGAATCGTTTCGTTCATCAAACACCAATTCATCATCTTGTATTTCGTTAATTGTTTTCATATTCACACCTCGTTATCCACAAACAATTCTTTGATTTCATCACCGAATAATTCAATAGCACGTTCGGCATCTTCTTCGTTTTTGAAATAACCAAAAGTGGCAATCCTGTTTGCGTAATTCACTGAGTCAAGCACTACTTTTGAATCGATAATTTCTAGATAATATTTAGATTTAAAAGAATTTGACCAATCAGGCTTCCATCCATCGTTGCATTCATCTCTGAACGCTCTGAATCGTGTTAGTAAGTTTCTGCGTTTCGATTCTAGTTCGGTTGCTTGTTTCGTTGGAAAGATATTGCCTTGTGAAAAGCGGTCTTTGTCCATGTCCCAATCATCCCAATGACTTTTAATTAATGACCCTGTTTCGTCAATAAGAAAATATTCATCCCCTTTTCTATACGGGCATTTCATCTCCCACCCGTTTTCCATCCGCTCGATTTCCGCTTTCATTTCGTTTAACTTTGCTTCCATGTCTGCTGTTTGTTGTTTTAGTGTTTTTAGATTTGTCATTATTTTTCTCCTTCTATCGCTTTTAACGATGCTTCGAAACCTAACAAGAACGCGAAACGTTCATTGTAACTCATTTCTTCTAATTGCCCATAATCGATATCTTTTTGAAATTGTTTTAACGCTCGTTCATACATGGACATATCCTTGTTTTTACAATGTGCCACAATTAAGTAATGCACATCGTCTTTTAATTTATTGAATGACGCTTGCTTCTCGTTCATTTGCTATCAACCTTTCACTTTCCAACGGCTGAACACCTCTTTTTGTCTTTTGTTCATCCTTAAATTTTTCCTAGCTCTTTCGCTCTCGATTTTACGAATTACACTTTTAATTGGTTCATATATAATTCTAGTCTTCTTTATGACTATTTCATTTCCTTGGTTGTCTAAACCACTATCAAAATATTCTAAAGTACAAGTGTTTGAGTCGTTCCAACCGTACGCCTCAACAATCTGTTCAACCTCTAATAAAACGAAGTTGCCTTTTTGATTGATTTTAAATCTCATGTTGCACCCCTAGTCCGCATATAACTCTAAAATTCTAGCACCAAAAATTTCTTTTGCTCGTTCGCAATCTTTAAGATTTCTAAAATAGCCAAATTCTGGAAAATAATCGATGACAGTTGTTGCTAAAGTAAATAACTCATTTTTGTTTAAAACGATACAATAATTTACCTTGCCGTCCCCAAAACACGGACGCCAATAACTGTTGCATTCGTTTCTAAACTCTTTAATTTCTTGTTTTAAAAATCGTCTCGCTTTTTCTTTTACTGCTTCTTTTTCTGAGTTAAAAACATTTCCTTGAGGTCGCATTTCATTTATTATTCCCGTGGTGAAACACCAATCAGTAACTTCTCCAATCTCGCCATACATATTGAGGTAGTATTTATTTGCATTTTTTAACATTTCAATCTTACTGAACATTTTTACGCCTCCACGAATAAATCGATAATCTCTTCGCCAAATATTTCAATCGCTCTTTGGCAGTCTTCTCGATTTTTAAAATATCCGAACTGTACAAAACTATCTGTACCGTACATAGACACACTTTTTAAATATCCATCACTACCAGCCGCCACAAAATATTTAGACATGTTAAAATCTTTCCAATTAGGCGTCCAACCGTCATTACGTTCGTTTTTGAATTGGTTAAACTCATGTAATAGCGCTCGTCTGTCGCGTTCTTTTTCCGCGTCTTCAATCGTTTTAAATGTATTGCCTTGCTTAATAGATTTTTCCCATATTTCATTATTAATAGTTGGTATTAATTCACTAATAGTTCCGTCGCTACATAAAAAATAACGGCCGTTTTCATTAACAGATTTTAATCTTTTTAGTACTTTTTTCTTGTATGTTAGTTTGCTTTCAAGTTCCGCGATTTCAAGTTCTAGTTCTTTTTGTGAAAGTTCGTTACTCATTTCTTTTCATTCTCCTTTTGTAATTTATACAGCTTTTCTAGTGCCTTTTTGCGATACTCACTAGAACGAGCGTCTTTTAAAAGTGGGTGTCTTGCGTACATTTTTTTCCAATACTCTATCGAACGTGTAAGGTCTTCTATTTCCGTTTCAATGTCCAACGCTCTCACATGGATATTAGTTTTTAAATAAAGCGAGAAATGTTTATTACAAGCGTAACACTCTTTGTAAGAGTACTCGTTTTTTAAATCGTCCAATGTTAGAAAGCTTTCAATGTCTAACCACTCTTTACAGTACGGGCATATTACCTTAGTCATGATTTCCATGTAGGCGCCCCCTTGATTTTATATTCAAGGTCTTTTCTATGGTTAGCGTACATTTGTAACTCGCGGTGTCCTAGATTAATCATGGTTTTTAGCGTGTTTAGAATTAACCTGAACCATACTTTGTCCGCGTGCCCGTTTAAAATCTTGTCAAAAGTATGATTAGAAACCATTAACAACTCGCGGGCTTTACGTTCGCCGAACTCGTCTATAATCGCTTGTAATGCGTCCGCTACAACCGCTGGGCTCTTTAAATATTCCACGTCTGGTTTTTTCTGTTCCTCTCCCTCGAGTCTAACTACCGAACATTTAAATTTTAGTTTGTCCGCTACCTCTCTAGCGTATTTCTCACTTGCGAATTGCGTCGCGTTAAAGTCGAATTTGTTTAATTTGATTAACACGCGCGGGTGCTGTCTATCTAAATAACCTTGTTCCGCTGTAAAATCATGCGTCCCCGCGTAGTATAAATTTCCAATCTTGATTAAATAGTTACTCATTTTCTAATATCCACTCCCGAATTACTTTTATTGTCGTTTCGTTAACACGCTTACCGTTTTTAAAATTGCTTAACGTCATCCCGCTCATACCGATATTTCTAGCTAGTTCTTGTAATGTATACCTATCATTTTTTTCGCGTATCTTGTTAAATCTCGGTATAAGTTTAAAATGCTCTGCTTGGTCGTAATCCCAACCCAGCCCTCGTGCTGTTCTTACCGTCGCGTTCTTTTTCTGTTTCTTTTCATTGTAGCCCGAACCTACCAGCCGTTTTTTACGTTTGTTAAATAAACGCTTATCTTTTCCGTATTGAATCACGTAATTAAACTCTAGCTCTTTAATTACCGGATAGGCCACCCCGTCTATAAATATTTCTGTCTTAGCTCGTACCAATGTTTTACCTCTTTTTCTGTTAGCCCGTTTACATACTGTTTAATAAATTTTGCTATGTCAGTATCGTGTATTTCTAGTAAATCTTCCCTAGGAACTGTAAAATTTACAGCTCCCGGAATTGAAATATTTACGTTTTTATCAAACTTTGCTTTTTCAATTTTAAAACGGTAAGTCGTCATCATTGACATTGAACACGTCGCCCCCGCTCGTAAAAGGGTCGTTTTTTGCAAAATTTCCGCTTGAATTTTGATTTTTATTAAACGCTAGGGTATTTGTACCCTCGTTGCTTAAAACGTCGTTATTAGCCGTTTTTGAGTTTTCTAGGAAATGGAATCTTTCCGCCAGCACCTCGGTTACATATACGCGTTTTCCTTGTTCATTTTCGTAGTTTCGTGTCTGAATACGTCCCTCAACCCCGATTAACGAACCTTTTTTAGTGTAATTCGCTAGGTTTTCCGCTGGTTTACGCCACATTACACAATTAATAAAATCTGTTTCGCGTTCGCCATTTTGATTTTTAAAATCACGGTCGGCCGCTAGTGTAAACGACGCATAAGCCGTCCCGTTGCTCGTATAGCGTAAATCTACATCCCTTGTTAATCGTCCTACTAATACTACGTTGTTAATCATTGTCTACATCTCCTATATATTTTTTCCATTCGTCAAGGTTCCCCTTTTGAATCTTGTTTACTCGTTTAAATTCTTTGATTGCTTGCGCTTTGAGTGGCAATACCCCATCTTGTCGCGCTTGGTCTGTTACTGGAATAAAATATCCAGTACGTCCGTTTCTTACCCCTACAATCACGATGCCGTAATTGTTGATTAACTGATCTATGATTTTCTTCACTCGTCTTGTAGAAAGTCTTGTCTGTGCTACGATGTCTTTTATATTCACTCGGCGTTCGTCACTAATCGGGATAAGCGATAGGACTACCTTTTCAATCGGTGCCATTTGTTTACTCATATTGCCACCCTCCTTTTGTCTTTTTAACTTTCAGCAATGCGGTATTGTATCGTTTCATAAATAGCTTTTTCTTTAGCTTGAATACGTCTGTTTCTACGCCCTTCACGTCGATATAAGTTATTGTGCCGTCATTTTCTGTGACGATAAAATCAACTACATAAAAGATAGGTCTGATTTTTCCTTTGACTCCTTCAACGTTAAAGCCTTCTTGCAGCAACATTCTTTTTTGTCGTTCAAACCCTAAGATTTGACGTTCCGTTACTTGTTGCTTTAAGTGTAAGTAATATTCGCCTTCCGCTTTGCTATCAAACTTGATACCGTCAATTTCTACTTTCTTTGCGTTGTACTTTGAATATCTCCTAAACATTTATTTATTAGTTGCTCCCTCTCTTTCTTTTGCTCCCTGGATAAGTTTTCTCTTTCTTTCAAGGTAACCTTCATCAGTGGTTTTTAAGTTAGCGATTCGTTTAACTAGTTCCGCGTATCTTTTTGGATTAGACTTGTAAAATTGTATTTCTTTTTCTGCCTCGCTCATTTATCCTCCTGTTATTTTGCCCAGTTGGGTACAATCTCAACATAACCGCTAGGCTTGTTGTAGTTATTCTGTTTTGATTTTTGTCTAGCGTTGCCCTCCGCTAGTGCTTTCTCAAGGGTATCAATTCCTTTTTTATCCCAATCAACCATAATCGCGTTTGCGTATCTGAATTTTAAAACATTATCCTCAACTGATATTTCTAGCGCTCGTTTAACGAGTTCAGGGTTTAAATCATTACACCATTTCAAAATCGATTGACGAATATAGTCGCTAGTCATTCCGAAATGATTTTCATAAAAGTTTAAAACATCAGAAATTTGTTTTTGTTCAGTTGTTGTTGCTGGTTCGTCTGCTAGGTTTTCAGCTTCGTTTGTTTCTGCTACTACATTTTTTTTTTTATTTAATTTAGTTTTATTTAGTTTTATTTTATTTAGTTTTATTTTATTGGCATGGTTTAGTAATGCTTGAGCATTGCTTAGGTAATGCTTAGGTAATGCTTGAGCATTGCTTATATCTTCAGATTGTTTATTCCACCGTGCTTCTGCTGCTTTTTTTGCTTTGGATTTTCGTTGTTGCGCTCGTACATCCATCATTTCCATTCGCTCATTAAAGCTATCTGAATAGAAATATTTACCATCTTCCGTAAATTTGAATAAGTCGTAATCCTCAACAACTTGTTTTACTTTTTCGGCATCTACTCTTAAGTCAAAAGCTAGTGTGTCGTAATCGATTGTGCTTTTGTAGCCTTCTTCTTCTCTTAATCGTTCAATCAACATGAAGAAGATTCCATAGCCTTCCGCACCTAACTTCATTCGAACCTTCATTAATTTGTCCGAATTTCTTGCGTTGCTATCGTGTGAGAAATAACTTCTCATTCGGTACCTCCTTTCTCCCTATTTCCCGATTCTTAGTTCTTTCACTGCCTCCTCGTTTAGTAGGATTGGCTTAATATGATATTTATTTTCAAATGCGATTTCTCCTATCGTGTGTCGTTCTGTGTGATGTGTTCTGCATAAGCAATAGTAAAATCTGTTTGCGTGGTTTATCGTGTTTCGATTGTTTCCCATTCCTACAGCGTCTACATGGTCTACATCGCTATGTTGTTTTCCACAAATAAAGCACGTACGATATTTAATGAATAGAAACGCCAATCTAGCGATGTCAACTGCTTGATAGTATTCCTTGAAATGGAATGGTATGTCATTTTGGAAACAAAACTCGATAATCAGTTCAATCAGTTGATTAGCTTGAGTAATGCTACAGTGGTTCATCGCTAGGCTTAACCCTTCCACGTTGTACAACTCACTGTAATACGCTTTGAACATTTCCTTGACCCATTCCAACGGATAACCTGTGTAGTCGCTCACATCTCCAAATAACGCATGAATGAATTTTTGTTGTTTAGGTGTGATACTACGTTTATCAACGACCGTCACTTTCAAGCGGATATTTTCGCCTTTATCTGTTCTTCTTCTAGCCTCTGTAAGGTTGAAATCTTCTTCTAGCGCTATCTGTATGTCATGTTGATTAACCGCTTTGAGTTGCCCCTCGTAATCCATTACGCCCCTTCACGCGTTCCTGTTAAAGGTTCGGGAATACTTTGCAACATCTTAATTGCTCTATCTAGCAAAGTATCGCTCCATTCTTCAGTAGGTGCGCCTTGCACTTTGGATTGCATTTCTTTGAATTTCTCGAATCGTTCGGGCGTTGACTCTGCTAGTTGTTGAATATAATCACATTTAGATTGTTTTTCTGTGCTGATTTGAGGGCCTTTCTTTTTTCTTCCGTTACCGCTTGCCTCGTTTCCGTCATCGTCTTTGTCTGATGTGATACCAAACACTGCGCTCAACGCATATCTTTTAGCGTATGTAATTGCACTACCATACGCTTGAGGTGTTTGTTTTTCAGGTTTCATTCTCACACTAGGGAACTCAATATATTCCCCCGATTGATGTAGAATAATCGTTCCTACCTCAATATTTCCGCTATCATCGCCACTGGCAAACTGCATGAACGAAATTCCTAACGGACCTGCTGCTTCTGTAATTGCTTCAACTACATTTTCTAAAGGTACATATTTGCTTTTGAAAAATGGGTTGTTTGCATCTTTTAATGGTTGCTTTAAATTCTTCTGAAATTCAGACATTGCTTTTGATAAGTTTTCAATGCTCTCTGATTTGTTTAACATGTTTCACTCTCCCGCTGTTATAATCGATGACTCTAAGTAGTTTTCTTTCAAGTATTCATCTACGTCATCCTCGTTAACGTAATCTCCACCTAATAGGTAGTAATTACATTCCTCATCTGTTCTTTCTCCTCTCCAGTCATACGCTCTAATGCGTGTCACTGGTGGTTCTGTTAAATATAGGTTTCTTAGATATTCTTCCACATCGTCCTCAAGGATTTTATCCTTTCCGATAATGCGGTACTGGTCTCCACGATAGATTTCCATTCCTTGCCAATCGTATCCGTAAACTTTATCCTCGGGGGGTTCAAGATACCTATTGTGTAATGCTTCAAAACTGCCGTACATTGTGTTATACTCTCCTTAGATATATTTAGTTAGTCAGCGTTCCCGCGCTGGCTTTTTTTATTCCACGTTTCCTGAAAATCAGGTTCAACGTATTGCCCACTTCTAATTAGATTCACTTTTGATTCGTGTTGTTCAACCGCCTTTCCTACCAAGAGCACAATGCTCATCATTGTGATAATGATTCCAAATGCTAAAATGTACCATCCTAGTATCCACTTCATAAATGGGATGAATTGTACCCTCGTTTTTCTTCTTCGTTCCGTTCTCATCGTCTTCTCCTTCCGTCCCATACTCTCTGTATTTCATCAATCATGCTCGCTTGATATTTGTATGGGCGTGTATCTGTTCTTCTTGCTGCAACCACTACAGGATGGTTTCTAATTTCGCTTTTGTGCCACGAACTGGAACTTGTTCCAATCGCTTCACACAGTTCTTCAGTCGTTATCCACCTTTGATTACTTCTTGAGTCAATAAACGGTTTTATTAGCCCAACAAATTTTTCTGGGTTTCTTTTTACGACTTCAAAGAATATTGGTTCGTAATAATCAAGCGTTGATTGTTCCATGGTTTAAACTCCTTTCCGGTTGAAAATGTTTATCTTTTTTCAACTTTTAGTTCAAAAAAAATGAACTCACTTCTTCGCCGTACTTATTAATAATAGTACGAACTTCTTCCATCGTGAAATCAGCTCCAGTTCCGTTAAGTCTATGACTAAGCGTAGCTGACGTTACTCCTAGCAAGTCTTGTAAATCTTGTCGTTTGACATCGTTAACGATCATCCATGCAATAAATTCTTTATAAGGCGGTCTTTTTCGTTGTGACATTGAATCACCTCCTTCAAAAATGTTTATCTTTTTTCAACCTTATGAACACAATATACACTAAACATTTTTAGATGTCAACAACAAAATAGAAAAAAAATAAACTTTTTTATTATTTCAGTTGTTTCTTGTTGAAATTAAAGGTATAATTCACTTATAAATAATAAAGAAAGGTGATGTTCGGCATGTCGTTTGCGAGCAAAATCAAAGATATAAGATTAAAATATAATTTAAATCAAGAAGAAATTGCCAACAGAATTAATAATTACTCAAGCTTTAAAGATTCTCCAACAAACTTCAATAAAACGAATGTTTCAAAATGGGAGAATGGAAAAGTCGAGCCAAGAATGGATACAGTGCGTTTGATTGCTTCTACTTTCGAAGTGTCTCCTAACTATTTAATAGGTATGTCTGATGAACCTTATTTTAACGCTAACAATAAAGAAGACAAGGACATTCAAAAAGATCTTCAAAAGATGATTGAGCAACTGGAGAACGGATTGTATTCCAAAGAAACTGCTGAATACTCTGAAGAAACTAGAGAATTAATTATCGCTTCTTTAGAACAAGCTGTTAAAATAGCAAGAATGGAAGCTAAGAATAAATTTACACCAAAGAAATATAAAGGATAGGAGATTTTAGTATTGGGGATTGAACATAAAGTATTATCTTTAGTTCGCAAATTCGGAACTAGCAATCCATATAAGATTGCGAAGGAATTAGACATAAACTTATTAGAAGCAGACCTGGGAGAGGTTAAAGGCTACTATACTAAGATTAGAAGAATTAAATTTATCTTTATTAATGAAAATCTATCGAAAAACGAAAAAATATTCACCATGGCTCATGAACTTGGCCATGCTGTATTACATTACAACACGAGTACACCACATCTTTTGAGCATGAAGTATCGTTGCACATCCAAAATCGAATCAGAAGCAGACGAATTCGCATCGATACTGATGGAGCAATATTCGAACGATTCTTTAGACTTTTAAAAATGCATAAAAAATACCACACTACTCTCCGCCAAGATTGTCAGTGTGGTAATCATCAAAATCACCCTAAAATAGGGCTCTTTAATATGCCCTATTTTACCACAAATAGAAAGGTTGGTAAACTATGGCAAGCATTTATAAACGTGGTAAAACGTGGACGTATAAAGTCTACTATTACGAGAACGGAAAACAAAAGGCTGTATCCAAGAGCGGTTTTAAAACTAAGGCTGAAGCAAAGGACGCATCCATCCTTCGTGAGAATGAGATGCTGCAAGGTAAGGACTTTGCCAAAGAAAGAATGCTTCTTGCAGATTATATGGAGAATTGGAAGAAACTCTACAAAGACGGTACTGTTTCGTTGGGCGTTTCCAAGCGTATAGACATGATCATACGATATGTAAGAAAGAATTTTAACGTTATGCTCAAGGATATCACTCATGACAGCTATCAAGCATACATCAACAAGTTAGCAAAAAGGTTATCGACTGAATCTGTTGCTAAATATCACACTTATACAAGCGGTGCAATAAAGCATGCAGTTCAAACCAGAGTTCTTATGTATAATCCATGCGAATTTGTTAAAATTAAAGGGAATGACGAAAGGGCGTTTACTGAAGAAAGTAAATTTTTATCTTTCGAAGAATATCAAAGGCTGTATGCAGCGTTAATGGAAGGTATCAATCCTAGATATCAATCACGCTATATTATTCTTTTAGCCATGGTAAGTGGCATGCGGTTTGGAGAATGTCTTGGATTGACTTGGGATAATTTAGACATAAAAACCAATACTGTAAAAATTGAAAAGGGGTTTGACTCATTACACACTAAAGATTTTACGGATGGTAAAACCAAAAATGCAAAACGAACTATTATAATTCCAAGTGAAGTAATGACACTACTATTCCAACTTCCAAAGGATACAGAAAGAGTGTTTCACGATATCACCAACAATGGAGTTAAAAAAACTCTAGATAATACACTAAAGAAAGCTAAAATAGATAGAAAAATAAGATTTCATAGTTTAAGACATACACACGCAAGTATTTTATTGTCGCAAGGGGTGCAAGTCGTTTCAGTTAGCAAAAGATTGGGTCATGCTAACCCTACAGTAACAATGCAGACTTATGCCCATGTTATTAAAGAATTAGAAGTATCAGACAATGAAAAAATAATAAAGATTTTATCCCACGGAACATCCACGGAACAAAACCTTTAAAAAAGCCTATAAATAAGCATAAAAAATGCCCCCTACAGACTACAATTAACGTTTCGTAGCGTTTCATAACGTTGATTTTTACTATCATATCAACGTTTTCGTTTCTTGTTAAATCTTACGTTTTCGGAATTCACGGAACAAATACGGAACAACTCGATTCTTTAAAAATGCAAAAAAATAAGGCTACCCCTAAAGGTAGCCTTTAAATGTTTATTTAGTTGTGATCAATCCGTTTGGTTCTACCTTAAATTCAGGCTTTTCTGCCATTGTTCCATCTTCACTGATATAGTACCATCCGTCTTTTCCTTTAACGAATTGGTTTGATTCCATGAATCCATTGTTTGTGTTTAAATAGTACCATTTGTCATAATATTTAACCCAACCAGTAACCATTTCGCCATCTTGTTTGAAATAGTACCATTCATTGTTGATTTTCTTCCATCCAGTAGCCATTGTTCCATCGTTGTCTAACCAATACCATACACCACCGCGTTTAATCCATTTGTTAGTTAAACAATAGCCATCTTCATTAAAGAAGTACCATTTCTCATTAATTTTTTGCCACTTGTTCGTTGGATAACTGCCGTCTGAATTTTGATACCACCAGCCTTTTGAATTGCTGTGCCACCCTTCCTTAATTTCTTCAAGCCCGTTCTCAATATCATGTTTGAATTGTTCACGACTGATGCCCCACTTAGCTAAATATGGATATGGGTCCACATGATCACTAAAATTGTTTGGTTGATTGTTAGTACAATAATCGTGTGATTTAATACCTTCTAATGCGTCTGAGTCTAATGTCTTAGGAAGTCCAGCCTCGTCTGCTAAATCGCGTAATAATTGAACGTATAGTCGATAATCTTCCATAAACTCTTCTTTAGTTGAGTGACTCTCAATTAATTCAACCGCTGCATACGTTTCATAGTTCCAACCACCACCAACGTCATAAGCACCTTGATTGACGGGGCCTACTTGCATTACGCGTCCATTTCCTACGACGTGTGAGAAAAATCCAGATTCTACAGGTCTACGCATGTGGTAGTCTGCTTCGTTCTGTGCTGTTGAATTTCTATTACCTGTTGAATGCGCGTGAACTTGTCGATAAGGCGCATAACCGATTTGAGGTAATCCCTCTCTATATCTACTTGTATCAATTTCCATTTATATATTCCTCCTTATTAGTTTGTTGGCCAAGGGTCGTCTGTAATGTATGAAATATTAGATACCCGAATATCGCCGATGTCTCTGTCGACTGGTACTGGGTCGTTGAATTGGAAACGCATGTGATTTGCATCACCATAACCGCCTACATACCACGTTCCGTATGGAACGCCGTCATCGTTGAAAATCTGACCAATTAGCGAACCAGACGTTCTATATCCTAAAGGTATACCGCCGTTTGCTATAAGAAAACATTTCTTTTCACGGTTCCCTGGATGTCCGATGAATGCTGGATTACCCCGTCTAACAATTCCGAACCAACCCCATTGCAGCCCTCCGAATTGATAAGATACGGTATCATTAACTCTTCGGACTTGCATATAAGAATTGCCTAATTTAGACAGTATGTTTAGTTTTTTCCAACCTGTATCACCGTCTAATACATACCAACCTGTGTTACCCGAAGGAGTTCGTTTAATCCATTTCAAGGCGCCATTCGTTTTAGCAGTGTCAACATAGGTTTGACCTAGTTTACCTTCGACTTTACCATTCGGCATACCAGTACCAGTAAGTTCACTAGATGAAGTTGATGGAGTAGGTGCATTTTGACTGGAAGCAGGTAGATTTACTGTTCCACCACCGTGAGACAGTGTTAGCGTGTTACCGCTAATCGATAGTGTTTGTGGAATACCAACGCCATCAGCACCTTTTGGACCAGTTAAACCAATAGGCCCTTGAGGTCCAGCAGGTCCAGTTTGTCCGATTGGTCCTTGTTCCCCACGTTCACCCTTTGGTCCAGTCTGACCGTCTTGACCTCTTTCACCTTGAATGCCTTGCAAACCTTGAGGCCCTTGCAGTCCGTCCGCCCCTCGTTCTCCTTGTGGTCCTGGTGGTCCTTGTGGTCCAGGCTCTCCTCGTTCGCCTTTTTCGCCCGCTTTCAACTGTACGGCTTTTAGTTCGTCTTTAGTCGCTAGGGTATCAGATTTTGTTTCCAAATTTTGGACTCGCATTTTTAATACTGTATCGTTGTACGGTTGCGGTAGTTCCGTTTTTTTAGCGTATTCTTCTAGGCTCTGATGCTCGGTTAAGTAGCCTTTAGATTCCAATTCTTGCTTGGTAACTAATTCGCTAGTATTCATGCTTGGTTTGTGTTCCAAAACTTCCAAGCGTTGCTTGATTTCTGTATCGTTATATACAGTATCATTATCTGTCTTGTTTTCTAACGCTGTTACACGCTCTCTAAGGGCGCTATCGTCATAGACGGTGTCTTTATCCGTCTTTGTCTTTAAAGCTTCAATTTCTGCTGAAATATTGCTGATTTCAGCACGTTCAACTTTGTTTTCTACTTCTTGTTTCGTAGCAAAAGTGCTTGTATCAATTTCTGGTTTCGTTTCAAGCGCTTGTAAACGTCTCAAGATTTCCGAGTCGTCAAAGGTTGCACCCTCAACATGGATATTCTTGATCGCTTCTTCTAGTTCTGCTTTTGTTACGATATCCGTCACAGCAACAATTCTTTTAGTTTCTTTCTCAATAACGGGCAATTCACTATGTTTATCAATTTCTGATACACGAACCCAAAACGAGAATTTTAGAATGTCTGCCGATTGCACGACTTTTTCAGCATAAACATACCCGTACACGATTTCGTCGGTCGTAATTAAGCTAGTATCGAATGGAATAGATACGATATTATTTTCAACCACTCCAGCGACTTCCAAGAAACGATTTGTCTTTTTAAAATGGAATAACACGATGATTTTTTCAGCGCCTACTCCATCTAGCTGTAACTCGATAAATGCGTTGTTCTTATCGTGTGAGTAAAGTTCTTCTTTTACTTTGTAATCTTTCTCTCGGACATCGACACAAACGCTAGCTTTTCGTTTAATAATTTTTTTCAAAGGTTGCCCCCCTTTCATGAAAAATAAAAAGGGAAGTCTTAGGACCTCCCTTTCTTAGTTTAGTCTTCGCTAGGTTCGTGATACCCAAGCGCTCTTGTGCTGTCAGTCAGACCAGCTGTTGTAGGGTCGTTGACAATACCAACAATCATCAAAACAGCAAACAATGCGTTGATAAACACTAATAATTTATCGATTGTTTCGCCTAACTCTAAACGAACGTTAAATACAGCTAGAAACGTTTGTAGCAACAGCGCTAAAGCTGGTACTAACGTTAGCCAAAATGTTTTATTTAATACTCGTACTTTCCAGTTAATTTTGTTCATTATTTTTCCTCCGAAATTTCTAGTTTGAGAAACTTCTCAAACAATATTTTTATAGCGCCATTTCCGCCCAATTCAACATAGCTCTCATAAAGCCTTGAAAGTTCCTCGATTTCATGTTGAGTTGTCCACCCGCGCCTAATTGCTTTTTTTAAGTTTTCTTGTAATCGAAAACGCTGTAATCGTTGCAAACCTTTTCTAATAAGTGAAAGGTTATTACGATTGTCTCGCCCAATTTCAGTAACTTCACCGACTGATTTTTCAAGGTCTCCGATTTTATCCGTAAGAACATTGATTTGTTTTTCAGTTTCTTTTGTATTTTGCGTACTTTTAAACGAGAAATAACTTGGAATTATCACAATTAAAACGGGCGTTAGTTTATCAACTAAAGTTAAAAATCCATTCTAAACCACCACCCTTTCATAAAACAGCGGTCTATTGAACAGGCTGAGTATCTAATTCGCTAGATGGTTTCTCTGCTTTTGGCTCAGTCCATTTCCAAATACCTAATTTACCGTTTTGCTCAAGCGTTGCAAGTTGTTCAAGTGTTTCTCCTTGATAAGTGAATGGCTCGTTTACTTGAATCATAACGCGTTTTCCTTCTTGGAATTTCTCAACATGATTCACATCTTCAAGCGTGAAAATTTCTTGTGGTTGGTAAGTCTTACCAGTCTTAGCAGGGTCTACCAATTCAAGACCGCGTTTGAAAACGGTTGGGTCTAGCGGATTATCTACATCCGTTACACGAGCCAATACTGCCCAATCTGCAACGGCTTTTACTTCCGCAATTTTTGAATCTTTCTCAGCAAGTTTTTCTTCGTAGCTTTCAGCTTGCGTACGTAAATCTTCTTGAAGTTTCTTAACTCCCTCCGCAGGATTGAACTCAGTAGTCACTTGTCCGATGACTGCCTTAATTAATTCCTCGTCTGATTCGTTAACACGGTCGCCAATTAAAACACGGTCAAAAGCCGTGTATGGTGATTCTTGACGAATTGCAACGAATGTACGTTCGTTTTCTTGTAAGTATTTGTTGATTACTTTAAATGTCATATATCATTCTTCCTTTTCTTTCTCTTCTTGTAATTGTTGTAATTGTGCTTGTGCTTCTTCATATAACGCTTTGTAATTTGCGCATTCAATCGTCTTATTCGCTAATTGAATTGCTAGGTCATTAATAATTTTGTCTTGTGTGTTCATTTTGCCCTCCGTTATTTCCATTTTGAGTAATAACCTCGACTATAATTTCCAGCTACTGCCCCAAGGTTTCTGAAATTATCGTAAATATCATTTAAGATATATGATAATCGGACACCTTGAATAACAATTTCGTCAACGCCTGCAAGCGTATGAGTGTTCGTGTCAATAGACACTTCTTTCAAGCCTGGTTGCGCACTTATGTTAAATGTAATTTTTTGTCCATACATATTCACAGCACTTTGAACATTACTTCCTGAGCGTCCATTCCAGATTTGAAGCCCTGCCGATGTATGGTCCATAGTTACGAACCTATTTCTGTTACTTAATAAAGCTGTGTATGAACCTTCAACGCCGTTGATGTTTCCAGAGCCGAAAACTAAATATTGTAAAGGCCTATTAGGGAATTGATTTTTGATGCCAACGCCGTGGCCGTTCATCTCAAGCCAGCCTGTTTGTAAATCAAACTGAGTATCTCCATTTAGAGATGTAATTCGACCGCCCTTAATGTGGTCACCTGTGAAATCGACGTTCTTAATTTTGGTAATGGTTGCTTGTTTTGCGAACAACTCATCGACAAACGCTTGTTGTGAAACTAACCTTTGAATAAAAGCAGTATCGAATTTAACTTTGTCAGCCGTAACCGAACCAGCATCTAATGCGTCGGCGGTAACAGAACCTGTAGCTATCTTACTAGCGGTTATTGCACCGTCCACGAGCATGTCGGACTTAACTTTAATTTTAGGAGCGATGATGTCAACTCCTCTAGGACTTGTGGAAATGGTTGAGGCTAGTTGCTCTCCTGTCAGAGTAGTTGAGCCAATAACCACTCCCTCTGGAGTAACCTGTACTCTGGCGCTGTTCGAGGCGTTTCGCACTTCCTGTCTGATTTCGTTTGCCGTTTGCGCAATCGCACTCTTAACATTCGTATCGAAGAATTGAGTCAATGCTCCTTGGTTGCTCTTTTGAATTTTACTCCACAGCGTACTATTTTGGTCTCTCATTTCTAGCTCGATTGACCTCATATCCTTAAACAGTCCAGATAAAGTCCGTTGCGTAACCATAGGTTCAACAAAGCTAGTAGGAAAATCTCCCTGTTCTAACTGAATATCAGTTAACACCGTATCTCCCGCACACCCCATGTGATGAAGCTTCAGCAGTTCATCGCGTGTCCGTGGTTGAAATACTTTATAATATCGCCCGTTATGCTCTAGAGCAGGCGCACGGACGTTTTGAATAGTGATGTCCATTTTTAACCTCCGTAAACTTTAATAGGGATTGAACCGTAAAAAGTTCGATATCGGTTAAATCCTGTTTTTCGTTCAAATTCTTCTAGGGATTCGGTGAAAGTTACATAAGTTTTCCCCTGTTTGTTTTCGATTTTAGAAATCGAAATTTCTTTCCCGTTTATCTCAACAGTTCTTATCTTGTTTTGTGAAAAATCCTTATTCAGTGTTATTTGTTTATTATGACTATCATAATTTATTGATACGTCACCACTAAATAACAGTCTTATTTTCATCCAAACAAGCCTTGCGCCGATGTAACGCTGTGTAACTTCTTTGTTTCCTACATAAATTCCTTCTCTAGCCATAATACCTCCTACTCATAGACGTCGTAGATAGTAGTGCTATCTTTAGTAGAAAGTGCATCATACTGAGATTTAGAACCAAACCAATATTTTAGAGGTTGCCCACCGTTTTGATTAATAATATTTTGTCCTGGCGTTCCGTTTTCCCCTCTAGGCCCTGTTGGTCCTGCTGGTCCTTGAGCACCTCTTGCACCGTCTGCACCTTTAGGACCAGTTAAACCGATAGGCCCTTGTTCTCCACGAGGACCAGTGTCACCTTTTTGTCCTGGCGTTCCGTTTTCCCCTCTAGGTCCTGCTGGCCCCATTGGTCCTTGAGCGCCTTTCAAACTCTCTCTTTGTTGACTTGTAAGTTCCTCGAATCGCATGACACCGTCCGCACCTTTTGGACCCGTTTCGCCACGCTCTCCGCGGTCACCTTTTGGTCCTGTTAGATACTGTAAGGCTGGGAATCGGTCACGGCCGTTTCCTACTTTGACTTTGCCTGTATCGCTCTCAACACCTAACTCGCCATCAAGTAAGACCAGCGGACTATTTGTCCAATCACTCGCTGACATACGCTTATGCTGTACTCTAATTGGAATTGTTTCCGTCATGTTCTACCTCCATCAAAAATAAATGTTGGACTTTCGTTCCAACTTCCGTCATATATTGAATTTTGCCCGTCAGCAACCGTCTTATAGACTGGTTCAAACTCAATTCGATTGGTTCGATTATCAACCGTCGCAAACTGAACTGCGTTCTGATACCAATCGCCCGAGAATGTCAGGCGATATCCATCGTTATAAACCGATAAGACTTGTTCTTCTTTCTGAGTTAAGTCTTTGTCGATCACTGGCAAGTGTGGATTAGCAGGCTCAAAACGAACGTGCCCACCATAGAACGGATTCTTCTTGATTATCACAGTCACGTCTGTCTTTCCGTAAACCGTACATGTTGCTGACCAACTGATAACATACTGTTTACCTAGTTCAAATCCTTCTCCATTGTGTCCGACTTCGACAAAATCAGTACCGTAGGCGATTTTCTTAGCCGTGCTACCATTGAGACGGTTCTTGTTATACTTAGCGGTTCCATCACCACCAATTAGACCAGCATTGATTCTTGCGGTCTCGCTTACCTGCTCTAATTTCTTACTGAGTTCCGCTATAGAGTCCGCACCACTCATGAGTTCTTCACGAATACGCTTCAAGAACTCAGGGCGCTCTTTCTCCACTTCTTCATGGATTTTAGCGCTGAAATCTTCAGATTTGTTTTGATATTCTTTGATAACATTATCAATTTCAAGCTGTATAATACGAACCTTTTCGTCAATCTCTTTGTTTCGTCTTTCGACTTCATTCGCAATAGATTGTTCGAATAGCGATTCACTAAAGTCACCAACTGCATCTTTGATAGCTTGTTGACGACTTGCACGGTCTTTAGCTTGTAACGTTTGATAATCGCCTAATTCAGCAATTGAACGGTTATTATCCAATTTATCAATAACCAATTTATGGATTCTAGCTTCAAAAGCGATTCCTATTTGGTCTCTTACGATTCCGACGCTATCTCCAATCCAAATATCCTGCTCAATCGCATTTGCTAAATCCAAAAGATTAGCTTTGAACGTAACGATTGGAACGGATAAGCGTTGTAACTCTTTATAAGTCGCTTTTAATAATTCTGTAGGGTCTTCAATATCCTCATTCGTATATACACCGAAACGATGCTTAATAACGCCATCTTGATGTAATCCATAGATATTTCTAGCAGTTTCATTCGTTACATAATTCTGTCCCGCTGGTTTGTCTACAGGGTCACCGTTTGCAACCGTCCAAACAACATCTTTAAACTGGATTCTTCGACCGTAACCGCCCGTAGATTCTCCATTTTCATCAGTGCTTTGTTCGCCCTTACCACGACCAATCAAAGCCGTTACAACATCATCAGACGATTCTTCGTAGGTAACATTCAGAATGTTAGTGCCATACTCGAATTGATGACCAGTAACACGCCCAAAGCGTTGGTTGAGGTCAATATAGCGTCCGATAATTTTATTTTCTACAAAGGTATATCTGACTTTAAACTCGCAAGCGTACGATTCAATTATTTTAACGAGGGCTTGACGAACTGAAATGTAGTAGAAACTCAATTTACCTGTCCGAGTCAAGCCATCTACATTCCCTAATTGATACCCTGTTCCTTCTAAAATTCCGCCTAATACTTGTTCAGCGGTTCCCTTAGGACGCTTATTCTCAATAATGAATGAATGTAAGTCACTTTCTGCCCTGTCTATCCCTTGGATAGTCAATCCGATGTCGTAAGATTTTTCCGCGATCCTGAACAAACAAAAAGCCTCGTCTCTCGATTGAAAACCGAAAAACTGGGCTTCTTTGATAATTTCAGGCTTGTAATCTATCGGGATTTCAAAGCTCGCTCTATCAAACTGATTCAATTCAATCGTGTGTGTAAAATCCGCAAGGCTCGCTTCATCGATTACATCGATTAGTTCCTCTGTCTGATTGAATAAATAAATCATGCGAACACCTCTTTGTACTGGATATCATTCAATGTAGCACCTTCAACTTGAAATGTATTCACGCCTTTTTGAAGTTTGAAATATCGACTGTTAACCATATCAAAGTTTTTCAACTCGTTTCTGCCGTTTAACGTGATTTCTCTCGTTTCGCAGTTAACGATTAGACTTGAATCTTGAACGTAAGTAGCTTTTAATCTGATATATTTTTGTGTTTCAAGGTGTAGAATACGGATTTCAGTTCCTTCTTTAGTTGTAAGGTACAAAATAGGCTCTGTTGGAAAGTCTCCGTTATAAGTTACCTTGTTACTTCCTGTACTTTTAGGCTCAGTATATTTAAACGGGTCATAACAAATAAAATGCAGTTTGATAACTGTATCGTTAGCATCTTCCAATTCTGGTTTCTTAACTTTTGAAAAGATTGCTTTGTAATATCTCTCTCCATCGTCACCAAATTCTAATTTTTTAGCTTTACGGGAAAACAATAATCGGTTCAACCGCTCATACTGCTTTCTCATTCCCAAATCTGTATAGCCTGTTAGTCTAACTTGTATCTCAATCTCACGTTCTTTATAAGTCGCACCATAGAGATATTGACCATCCCGACCTTTGATATTCGCTGTTTCATGGTGAAAATCAAGGACGTCCCGTCCCGTGGTGTTTGCCACAAAGAATGTTCCGTCCTCGTTATTCATCTCTTGATTGAGGCTTACTCCACCGAATTGAACTTCTAAACCAGAGTTAAATGTCGGTGTGCCTTTTATCGTGTCGTTAAAAGTATACATTTAAACCACCATTAAAGGCTTGAGGCCTTCAATCTTATCCTTTCTTCTTTACTTTGGATATTTGAAATATCTGAAACAAAGGCTCTGAAATCATTAGAGCCTAGAGCAAGATTAATAACAGCAGGCTCTTTCGATTGGTTGACTTCATACGTTGCTGATAATGTACCAGATACGTTGTTAGAGAAATCGCCTTGTAAAGCATTTGACATAGCTGAAACTCTAGAACCAGCATCATCAAACATCGAACGAATGCCACCAGCCATTCCAGACACATTGCCTTTCACAACTTCAAATCCGCTCATTAAAGCTCTATTGAAACCGCCCATTATAGCTTCCCCTGCTGGAATAAGCAATCTTCGGTCATAAGAGATAGGGCCTTTGTGTGTTGCAATCCAGTTAGCAATGTTTCCAACGAAACTAGTTACTGAATCCCACATTGATTTCAAACCACCGATGAAGCCTTCCATAATCGCTTTACCAGCACCAAACAAGTCAATGTGCCACAATTTATCAAAGAATCCACCAATTGCACCAATCGCGCTAGAAACTCCTTCTTTAAGTGCGTCCATCGCACTCAAGAAACCTTCTTTCATACCATTAGCAACATTTACTACCGTCTCTTTAATCGCATTAATTGCACCGCTAATAAATTCTTTAATACCATCCCAGATTGTTGTTACAGTATCTTTAATAGCTCCCAAAACGGTACTAATGATGTCTTTAATTGCATTAATGACAGTTTCAACAACCGTCTTAATACCATTCCAAACAGTTTCCGCTATTCCTTTAATAGCCTCCCAAGCACCGCTCCAATCACCTTTAATAATAGCCGTCACCGTTTTGATGATGCCTGCTATCACGTTCAATACAGTTGAAATAATCGTTGAAATAACAGTCCATACAGTCTGGACGATTGTAGTAAATACATTCCAAATTGCATTCCATACATTTTGAACAATTTGCATGTATGTTGTAATAACATTTTGGATAACTTGGATAGCGTTTGTGATGACTTGTTGAATAGTATTCCAAACCGCTTCAACAACAGTTGTAAGTGTATTCCAAACGTTTGTAGCAACCTCTACAATGCCGTTCCAAATACCAGACATGAATTCTGCGAATCCGTTCCATAAACCTTTGATTGTTTCAATGATTGGTGTGATGAATTCAACGAATCCATTCCATACATTCGTAGAAACCTCTACGACACCGTTCCAAAGATTAGAGAAAAACTCTGTAATGCCGTTCCATACGCCTTTAATCACTTCAACAACCGCTTTTACTACATTGACAATACCTTCCCAAACAGTCTTAGCTATTGAAACAATTCCGTCCCATAGCGTTGAGAAGAACTCTGATAAAGCGTTCCATACATTCATTAATGCCTCTACAATTGGTTTTGCGCCTTCTACAAAGCTGTTCCAAACATTCGATGCGAATTGTTTAATGCCGTTCCAAAGTCCTGAAAAGAACTCTGTAATGCTATTCCATGCGTTTTTGATAGCGTCTATTACTGGTTTAGCCGTCTCTAGGAAACCATTCCAAAGATTTGAAGCCGTTTCTTTAACGCCGTTCCATAGGTTAGAAAACCATTCGCCAACGCCATTCCAAGCATTTTGAATACCTTTCCAAGCGTCTGAGGCAACTTTGACAATACCGTCCCATAATCCAATAAAGAAGTTTCTGAAACCTTCGCATTTATTCCATAGGACAACAAACGCTACACCGATTGCCACTACTGCAGCAATAATCAATCCAACTGGTCCGAGGAAAGCAACGATTGCAGAAACCGCAGAACCAATCCAACCGCCCACTTTACTGAAAATGTTTAGTCCGATTAGTGCGCCCTTAGCAAGTTTTGAACTTCCAGACAAGAATGTTAATGCCGAGCTAGCAGCTTGAGAACCTTTAGCGATACCACTTAAAATCTTTGCAACTCTTGTAAAGCTTGCTAAACCACCAAAAACGGCTTTAACTGCGCCGACTCCCTTGCTTAGTCCAATTAAAGCATTTGCCAAAAGTTTTGTTGACCTTTGAGCAACCTTAAACCCAATAAATGCAGTTGCTATCGCTCTAATCTGTTCAGGGCTTAGACTTTGAACCACTTTTGCAAAAGCTTTTATCGCTTCGGAAGCTACTGACAATCCTTTACCAATCTTTTCGCCAAAGGAAGCCACATCGCCACCAGAAAACGCTGAAAATACTTTCTTAACAGCCTCCCAAACTTCGCTCAATGCATTCTTGAAGTCAGAGATCGCACTTGTATTTGTGAAGCCTTGCCAAAACTCTTTTATTTTAGCAACAGCAGAACCAACGAACGATGTTATTTTTTCAATAACTGCGTTGAAATCAATCTTGCTTAAAAATCCTTCAAGATTTGTTGCCAACTTATTGAAATCAACTTTGTCAAGCTGGTTCATGATTGCTTCTAAAGCCTTGATTCCTGCCTTAGATAACGTATCAAAAGCTGGTTTGAGTTTGTTTGAAAGTGTTTCTTTCATACCATCCAGCGCTTGGTCAATTGTCTTGTATTGCGTAGCCATATCCTGCATGGATGCCCCTGCACGTTTAAACGCTTCGGCAAAATCATCTGTTTTGACTTCTCCATTTTGAATCTTGATAATCAAGTCATTTAATGACATTCCCATTTCTTTAGCGACTGCACTCATACCTGCTGGAGCTTGTTCCATCATGATACGAAAATCCTGCCAAGTAAGTTTCGGCTTAGCTAGAGCTTGAACCATTTGTTGAGATAGGGATTTCATCGCTTGTTTAGGATTTTCAGCGGATGCAGCAAGACCACCCATTGCCTGAACTAGTTCGTTGCTGTCGTTTCGACCAATCGCCGCCATTTGAGAGAACGTACTTGCCATGTCTGAGGCTGAGTAAATAGTTTTGGTAGCATAGTCCTGCATGGCCTCTTTAGCTTGGTTGATTTGGTCTTTTCCCCAACCTAGCTTACTGAGGTTTCCATCAAACGTATCCCACGCCTTTTTTGAACTATTCAACTCTCCAACCATTTCGCCCATGGTACTTTTGATACTTCCAAAAGCTGATTTAATTGCTGACCCAACAAGCTCAGCGCCAAGCATTGATTTAAACATCGAACTGCTCTTATTTGAAATGTTATCGAATGTAGATGATGACTTTTGAAGCCCGTTGATTGCTTTCTGTAACCCGTTCAAAGTAGAACTCATCCCTTTATCGACAGCGGTTAATACCGCCTCGACTGAATAAGTTTCTGCCATTATATGCCTCCTTTCATTACATGTTCGCTCTCAGTAAGAGTTGTTTCTCTTCGTCTGAGAGTTGATACTTTTGCTTAGTATCTTTTTTCTTGTAAAAATCACTGTATTTTCGATACAAAGGAGTTTTACCGTCCGATTTTGTAGCTTCTACCTGTCTAGTTAACCAAGCAGAACGATGTAAGAGTTCATCTTCATCTTGCTTTCTTAACAACACTCCAGTCATCAACAAGTCATACTCGTACATTGTCATACGACCAATCTCGTTCATGTCTGTAATGTTTAAAAATCGGACACAATTAATAATGATTTCCTCAAACGTTTCAATAGAAGATTTCTCAATTATTTCTTCTTGAGGCCTTGATTCATCTCCGACAGCAAAGACTTACCAGCATTAGACTCACTCAATTCTTGAAGTACATCATCAAACAATTGTTCTAAGTCTTCACACTCTTCAACGTATGTTTCAACTTCCGATAATGAAGGGCGTGGGCTTTCTGTAACTGTTCCGTAGTAGATAATATCAGCCAATGATGCGATATTCTTAGCGTATAATTCTGGAATCTTAGCAGATAGAGCCATTCCGAATTTTAAACCTTGTTGCTCGATTGGATAAGCTTTGTCAAGCGCACGAACGAATTTTACTCCGAATTTAATGTTGTAAGTTTTATCATTGATTTTTAATTGCATTGTTATTTCTCCTTTTTCTAAAAAATACAATAAAAAAGAGAGGCGTTAACCTCTCTTAATTTCTAACCGACTAAACCAGGTGTACCTGCTACAGGACTTGCTGGACTAGCTGTTCCTTTTGTCGTATCCGCGAATTCATATTGAACCACTTCCGCTTGACTAGTGTTAAGTGTTGCGTAACCCTTCACACCAGTTCCATTAACTGCGAATTCAAGTTCTAACTCGATTAAATCTTCTGCGTTTTTAGTTTTCTTGAACGATGTCAAGTAACCTTGATAGTAAACAGCCTCGAATTTGTCGCCTTGTTTTTTAGCGTTTTTCTCAATTTCCCAAACTTCAACAAGTTCGCCCTTGTCCATAGCTTTTTCTAGCTTAGCGACAAGCTCATCGTCTTCCGCCATGATTGTTGTAGCAGTGATTGAAACCTCAATACCACCTACAGATTGTAATACTCCGTCTTTAGTTTTAACTGAGTTAGTGTCACGGCTCTTTTCTGTTGAATGTTCAGTTTGGAATGCTAATTTAGCACCGTCTGCTTTGCTTGCGTCGCTTAACAAACGAAATAATAAAATACTGTCAATACCTTTTTTTGCAACTGGCATTTATTTAACCTCTTTCCTTTATAAAATTGTAAATACTAGACGAACACGACCACGTTTAAGCGGTTCGATTGCCGTGTTGTCGTCAAAAAGCGATATTGTAGATTGTGAGATATTTAAGGCTACATGATAGCCGTCTGCCTCAACAATCTTCATCGCCTCAGCTAGGATACTCGAACACATATCCGATACTTGTTTACGTTTTTTTCTGGTACTCCACACAGATAAAACCAACTCGACCGTTCCCTTTACGTCCGTTTTGTTAGGTACGAGTATAGATGTTGTATCCTCTAACTCAACAAACGGATACGGCACGTCATCGTCTGGTTTATAATCATACGTTTTATACCCCAATAACTGGCAACGTTTAAATACGCTGTCAAAAACTGCTTGCTCTCTTGATTTCATTTAACCAACCTTTCCAAATCGTCTTTAAATTGCTTTTTCTGTTCGTCAAAAGCTGGCTTGATAAACGGCTGTGCGCTCATTTTACGAGTTCCTAATTCAACGTAAGCGGCGTAAGCAGTCCCTGGCGCTACTCTATACTTGAATCTACCGACCTTACTACTATTGACAGAAATAGAACGTTTAGTCGCCCCTGTTGGTTTGACAAAATGCTTATTTTTACCTCTACCTTCATAATGTCCTCTAAACTTGGAAGCGTTGTTGACTGCTTTTTTCTGCATTTCTGAACCGTGTTTCTCAACGATACGCTCAACCTCTTCCAATTTAGCGACCTTTTGAAGTTTCTTTTGTAGTTTTTCAAGACCTTTCAATTCAAATTGCATACTAGCCAATAGAATTATCCTTTTCTAAATAGAATACTCTCCCAGACTGTTTATCCGCACTACATTTATAGCGTTCATTTCGATAGTTTAGATAAGTGAATGAGATTTTAGGTGCGTTTTGGAAATAAACCACTTTTGAACCTCGTTTATACTCTCCAAAAACTGCGACTTGCTTATCGATGCCCAAGTCCATTACATGAACTGGAACAATCAACCCTTCATCTTCACTAGAAGTATATTCGCCTGTTTCTGGATCATACTCTTCTTGTTTCTTAGTGATAATCTCCACTCTTTCGTTATATCTCATAACATCTTAAACCCCGCATTAAATGTTTTGGAACAAACTCGCTTAATCACACTATCGTATTCTTTGAAATCATCAGCATTGAATGTCATTGAAGCGCCTTCGAGGGATTGATTTTTCATCCCTTCGGCGCCTATTCTGTTGAATCGTTTAATAATGACCTCAGTAATAATATACTCAAGGCCCTCAGGGACATCATCCACGCCTGTGTAAGCTAAAAAGTTAGCAGTTGTCAACGTCGCTATTGTTGTTAGTAACTTATCTTGAAGATTATCTTCAATCCCTAGCAATATTTTCGCCTGAGTGATATTTTCCATGCTATCCCTCCAATACTGCGATAAGTTCCTCTTTATTCAACGTTGAATAACCTTCGATATTACGCACTTTGGCAATATCTTTTAACTCTTTAACCGTTAAATCTCTATAATTAATAGCTTCAGTTTCAGCAGGCTTTTTAGGGTGATGTCGTCGTAACATCATCCCCATATTAAGCGCCTCCGAATTTTACAACCTTTGTTGGATCGTATAAGTAAACACCGTAATGTTCGTCACCAGTGATAACTGTAGTTTTCTTTAGAATATCGCGGTCTGTTTCAATAGCAACATCACGTTTTAAGTTGATAACGAATGCGCCGTATTTTGCAACATCGTCTGTGTCTGTGTCAGTAGCTGAAACTTTAACAAGGAATCCTTTACCTTTGTCAACTTTCTTAGAGCGTACGATTTGAACGCCGTGTGCTTCACCGAAAGTTCCAGAAATAACGATATCAGCACCGATTTCTGAACCGCGAACCCATTCTTTAGCAGTGTCTGCACGTAAAGCAATAGCGTCTTCTGGATTGATAAGCGCAACATAGCGAGCGTCTTCTTCATCCGCAAATACTGCTAAAGCTTTATCCAATGCAGCACCAGTTGTAGGAGCTTCTGCAACGAATTGAGTAGCTTTTTTAGCTTCTTCAACTAAGTCATTGTCTACTTTGTTAGCGATAGCTAAAGCGATTTGATGAGTAGCTTGACCGATTGGGTCTCCTAAACCAGAAAGAACAGCTTCGTCTGTTAATTCAATACCCTTACCAGCTTTTTTGATTGTCATTGTAGACTTTTTAGTAGTTAATTGGTCAGGCTCGATTGCTACGCCTTCCTCAATATCTTTAGCATCGCCAGAATATTCCCATTTTGGAACTGTTAAAGTGTTTCCTGGTTGTCCAACAAGCTCACGCTCAACGTAAGCAAGTGGTGTGAATTTAATCATTTTTGGTAATTTAGCTGAAACCATGTCTGCCATAACTTCAGGGTTTACTAATTGTGCAATTTTAGTTTGTGTCATATATTTTTATCCTTTCAATTTGTGATATAGTTCAGGGTTGTTTTGTAGTAATTCATTTCTACTTTGATACCCCATTTTATTGAATTGTTCTTTGGTAATCTCGCCTGCGGTAGTGTCTTCCATTTTCTTAGGCGTTTTACCTTTTAATTTTTCGCCGACTTTCTTGTCAGCAAGCTCATTCACCAAGGCTACAAAGCCTTCCACAGCCTCTTGCGTGCTCTCTGCGGTATCTTTGACAACTAAACCTAGGATTTTATCATCAACTGCAATACCGCCCTCAGAAAGCATTTTAGAAGCTTCTCGCTCTAGTCCACTACGATTGATTTTAGCTTCCAGTTCAGCAATGTAATCAGCTTGTTTCTTACGCTCATACTCAGCTTTCTGATTTTCGTTCATCTCACGTAGTTTTTTTGCTTCGTTCTCCTTAGCTTCCTGCTCTGATTTCCACTTAGCAAATTTCTTATCGATGATAGCATTGACATCTGCGTCCGTGTACTTCTTCTCGTCTTGCGGTTGTTTTTCAGGTTCTGCAGGTACCTTTTGTTCTTCAACCGTTTCGACTGTTTGTGTTTCTTCGTTCATTTCGAACCTCCTATTTTTAAAGTCGTCCCCGACTGTATTTTCCATAGCTTTTAAAGTCTTCAATGCTTGGACAATAAAAAAACCGTACGGGATTCCATACGGTTAGATTATTTTTTAATTACTTTAATCATTGTTTTTACAAACGCTATGATACATAGCATTAAAAACGAAAATACCAGCCACCCGAAAGCGATTGATACCAAATTCCAAATAAACATCTTTTACTCCTTTTCTGAGTACTAAATAGCACTTAAATCTATTCTTCTAGGTGTTACTATTTCATCACTATCTGAGCGATTTAAATCTTTCCCAAAATGCGGAACCGTCGTACACCGACAGTTAGGATGAAATGGCGGGGCGTTCAATGCTGGAACCATTTCTGACACTTTGAATATTCTCCCGTTAAATGGTTGACAAATTGGACACGCTTTTAATTCAGTCATAACTTCATACCGTTCGACACCATTAGCCTCATAGTTAGCGCTCTGAGCCTCTGAATATACCCTTGCTGATTCAGTTACTGCCAATCTTCTAGCATAGCCATACGAAACATCAAATTCTTTCTTAAGATTATTAATCAGAACATTTGTTCCCTTGCCTCTCAAAACTGTATCGGCAACGCCTTTCTTAACAATGTTTCTCAATTCGTTCTGTCTTTCCCAAACCCTAGACGACCACGTTGCGTCTTCAAAGTTTGCAAAAACAATAGAGTCAGCAGATATTTTCGAGCTTTCATAACTACCGAGTGTCATATCAAGCACGCCAGCACTAAAAAGATTTTCACGTCTGATTGACTCAACCAAGTGCTTATCAATGATTTCAAACTCATTCAAAGCTAAATCGTATTGATGCAACTTAATATTCGCTTGAAGCACTTCAAGACGGCTTGTTTTCATTTTAAGATTGTAAAGTTTCAACAAGTCGTTTTCCGCTTTTGTAAAATCTTTACTTGTAACCTGCTTTCCACGCTCTCTCAATCGGTTAGCTCGTTCAACTAATTGTCTAGCTTTAAACTCAACATTCACCATATCAAGCTTATCCGCTCGTTGCTTAGCTTGTAATTTCGTTATCCCTTCACTATCTGCATACTTTTGCCAAAAGCTATCGATTTCTTTTTGAATGCTGTTGGCGTGTTGTTGGTAGACTCCCTGTAATTGGAAAGCTACCCTCTTATCCGCCAGCTCCCTTGCCTTTTCCTCAGCTCGGTATCTACCTTCCCAGTATTCGTTATTCAACATCAGCTATAACCTTCTTGCTTTCGCTCATCTCAACATCCGAGTAGATTTTTTGTTTTTCTAATCGTGTCTCAAGGTCGCTTACTGCCTCCTCTTCACGTTCCATTCTTTCAATCTCTTTTTGTGGGTCGTCCACGATAGATAATACAGATAACTTCGTTTCTTCTGATACTTGTCCAGATAATTGTCCAACGATTTGTGCTTCTTCCAAAATGTTTCTAGGCACGTTACGAGTGAATGTGTAGGATAAGCCTGTCCATGCAGTGTCATCAACCGTGATTAAAGGTACGCTAAATACAATCTTATACAAACGGTTAAACGCTGATTGCAGTTTTCTGTCTTTCATCCGTGCTAGGTTGTCCATAGCTTGCAGTTTAAAGGCTAAAGCAGTACCAGATGAATTACCAAAGTCAGCCTCGGTCATGTTAGCGACCATGGAGATAGCAAAGATTGACTCTTTCAACAAGCTGATAAGATTTTCTTGAGTAGTGTCAGAGCTTGGCTTTTCTAAAAAACCAACATCAGGAAGAGGACCATCACCATTCTTCCAAAGGTTGAAAATACGGTTCTCTCTGATTTGCATAGCATCTTCACTATCCAACTCAACGCCCAGCACTTTCAAGTAAGCGTCTGCGAAATAGTCAACGTCATTAGCTTTCTCACTTCCAGCCTTATTCAAAGCGTTAATCAGAGACTTAACACTTTCAAAGATACCTTGGCGCTCTTCATTCTCAATCATTTCAACGACTGGAATAGTGCTGTAAATGTGTTGATTGCGTTCACCAAAACTTACTGTTCCAAGTGTAGTGAATGCAGCTTCAATGATTTCATCATTTGTGATGACTTGACCAACACCTGTGTTTTCGTTCTCGTTGAACGTGTACCTTACAGCAAACAACGGGCGCTCTTCAATGCTGTTATCATGCACGATGAACATATTAATTGGACTGTTATAAGTTGCTCTCGTAACGCCCTCTTCGTCTTGATAGACATAGATAAACGCATGACCAAAAATGCTAGACATCTTAGCCAATTCAAACTCTGAGTCTTCCATGTCATTTACTTTACGGAAGTCTGCCACGAATTGATTAACCTTATCATCATCGCTTTTGATTTTGACTGGTACACCGATTTGATAACCGTTGAATGTATCAACGATATACTTCGCATAGTTGAACACTAGGCGATTATCAGGCTTCCATGGGTCTTTCTTAGGCAACTTCAACACATCGTGGTCAGACAGGTACATATCTTCATTCTCAACGTACCCTTTTACCATTTTTGATAGATGCAGTCTGACCGCTTCAGATACAACATCCTCAGTCACTACATCGCTATTGGTTGTAATTACTTTCCGTTTGTTAACAAAAACTTTTGCCAATTTTAAAATCCTCCTTTAAACATTTTGATTTTACTTCCAGTACCAGAATGCTGTGAGTAAATCGCATACCGCACCGCGTCTAGCACGTCATCATTCTCTTTTACTGGTTCGCCTGTCTTTTCATTCCAGATGTACTGGTAAATTTCATCCTTGAACTTGCTGACCTTGTTTGAAACAACAAAAAAACGCCCAGTTTTCATCAGCTTAGCGACTTCTTCAATACCAGATAAAACCGCTTTATTGGCGTTAAATGTTCTTAATCTTTCTCTTTGAAATCTAGCAACATGTTCAGGTCGTGCGCTATCTGCCCAGAAAGTAATATCGCCGTATCGTTCCTTGATATTCTTAGCAACATCAACCCAAAAGTCTATCTCTTTATACTGGTGGGCATTTTCTTCTAACAGATAAACGTCGCCGTCTGGAGTTTCTCCTATAACGACGATAGAGCCATAGTGTTCATAACCCCAGTCAACGCCAGCGTATATCTTAGTGATATTTTTTGGAATGCTATCCACAAACATATCTTCACTGAAATCACGATAAACAACGCCCTCACCAGTTACCCACATACCTAGAATGTCTCTATCGTAAAACACGCCTTCTGGAGTAGCATTCTTGATATTATTGCGATATCTTTCAGACATGAACGTGTTATCATCCAGCTTGAAATGAAAGTCTATAATCATATCGTCACCAGAGTTTATATAATCCCGTCTGAGCCAGTGTGTTGGAATGTCGGGGTTACTATCCCAAACAATCCGTGCTCCTTCTCCAGAACAACGTGAGATGATTTCTTTGAACACTTGTTCATTAGCAAGAGATGCCTCGTTTATGTAAGCTCCAAATGCAGTAAACCCACGAGCACGCTTTAATCCAGAAATTGAACCTGTATAAACTTGAATCACCTTAACACCGCAAAGTGTAAAAGCACCGTGTTTATCGTACTTCGGTTCTATACTGAACATGTTGTGTAGCTCTTGGATGATGTTGTTTTGTATCGATGTAGAAGATGTTCCAGCCAATATATACATTGGCTCTTCAATGTTTAGCCTGTCAGCTGTTTCTCTCACTCGTGCAATCTCGTTCATGAAAACTATGTTATTTAGAACAGTTTTACCCGACCGCTTTGCACCATGCAGGCCACAAATAAAGAAATCATCATTCAATACTCGCTTAAGTACTTGCTCTTGTTTAGGGGTGAATTTATTCGTCATCAAAAGCACCTCTTAAAGCCTTAGCGAAATCTATCAGTTTGTCATCTTGTTCGCTATCTCCTTCAATTTGAGACTGGAGTTTCTCGATTTCAAGTTTCAGTTTCTTATCTGCTAACTCTAAATCATTAAAGGACATATTGTTCATACCTTCTAGCGATGCAAGAAAAGCATTGGAATTAGCTTGCCTTACTCCTTCACTCTCTATACTCGCTTTAGCTTTGTTCTTGAGCCACTCATATTCATTGAACGCTTGCTCCCTAGACCATAGCGCCATATTTGAAAATTGTTTTAATAGTTCTCGATACCTAACCGAAACCTCACCATTTTTAAGCAATTCACTAGCTTTATTATCAACGACATTATCTTTCCATTTTTTAGCTGACGGATAAGCACTCCTATACGCTTGCCTTTGAGATTGTCCAGCGATTAGTTGTTGGACAAATATTTCTTGTTTTGTTGTTAACTTACTCACTCACTGAACCACCTCCTGTTGCTTTTTTCTTACATATAATAAATTGCACTTCTTTTTGTTTCTGAAAACTCGAATAGCATTTGCCCTGATTCGCTCGTATCGTACCCGTATGTTTTATCATACGATGAATGCTTACTAGGGCTTTGTAGTTGATACCAAGTTAACCCTGCGAACGATAGTGATTTCTCATGATGAAAGTGTCCAGTAATAAGATACCGTGACTTGCTTTCTCCCCATTCCTTTCCGAAATGTGATACCATGATTTCAACTAGCTTGTTTGCATTTTTAACCTTATCCCCGTGGTGCATGAAAATGGAATGGTTTCCTAACCACGCGTGCTTAAATTCGTCAAGTGAGGTATCAAACTCAATCTGTGGATATAAGCGTTCTAACCCGTTAATGAACATGTAATCAATCGATGGTGCATGATTACCTTTTAAGTACACGACTTTTACATTTGGACTGTTTTCAAGCGCTAGTTCTAACAATGGTAGTAAGAACCGATAACCTGCCTGAACACCCTCCCGAAAATCCACTTCATCAATACGTGTACCTTTTTCAGTAGTGTTCAGAAAATTATCCACATGGAAGTAATCTCCATGTAAGGTGAATAGGATTTCTTCATACTGGTTGATAATCTTATCTGCAATCTCCCGTTTTAATCCTTCATAGTCTTTATCTGTGTTTAAACCGAAGTGCATATCTGCTAGTGGAATTAATAAATAATATTTTGGTAATTCTTCACACGATAGCTCGATTCTGCGCGGCTCAATATCTTCAAAAAATTGTTTTATTTCTTCTAGCGTGATTGCTGCTTGATTCTTAGGGACTACCACAATTTTCGATTGGTAATTATAATACGTTTCACCATTTGTCGGTGTTGTCCATTCATTCGATGTAGCTGATTTTAATGTGACTTCTTTAGGGTCGAATCCGTGTAACTCAATGAGTTCTTCATTCGTGAATACTTTCTTAATTTTCTGTCTTACTCGAATCTGTGAACCAATCGAACCGTCATCGTTATAATTTTTCTGTTGGAAGTCTTCTTGCGTGTGATTTCTAGCAACGGTTTGTTCTTTTTGTGCCGTCACTATCTCCTTGTATCGCTGTGTGTGACGAACCTTTCCTCGTACAGAATCGATATTTGGATAACCTAACCTATTAGCAATCTGTACCCACGAATATCCTTCTTCTTTCAAATCTAGAATACGGTCTTGTTCCTCTTTCAACGTATCACTCCCTAATTAACTTTCAATCAACCACTCAATGTTCTTTCTAGCTTTCTTTAAGTCTTCGACTCCATTTTTTTCAGCATATCTTAATAAGTATTCTACAGCGCTACACCATCTATGAGCTTCCATGCCTTTTTTATTTTTAACAAAATTTTCAAGTACTTCTTTCACTTCTAATCCTTTTTCACCTACATAGTGACTAGGCTTATTTACCGCTTCTTTTATTCGTGCATTTTCTTGTAAATTCATCTTATACCTCCACAAACAATTCTTTAATTTCATCGTCAAACAATTTTATAGAACGTAAGGCCCCTCTCTTTTTTCTAAACAATAAAAAAGACGCCTTTAATTAGACGTCTTAGTATGAGCGCTAGGCTCTTAGTGTGTGTATCATTAGGCTAGTAGTAGTAAGCCTTGTATTTATATGGTTTCTCCTTTACGGATAATACTACATGAGGAGTCGAACCCCAACAACCATTACTAGAGTCATTTAACCAGGCTTTAGTGTCGCTAGCTATGCGCCTTTACTCATCCTTATCAAACAACCCGTGAACGTAACGTTGCCCTACCAGCGGTGTAGTAAGCTGTATATACATTGTGTGTCATAGACTAGTAGTAGTGTTAAAACGGTATTAACGGCGCCCCTCCTACTAACTAGCATATTACACTCTCGCCTCTAACCCGTTTAAGTTGGCGGTAGTTAACTAAACGCGTTAACTTTTACTTTTTGTGTTCCGTGTGCCCTTTCCGGATAGGGAACCCACGACCGGGAAATATGTATTAAATTTAATTAAAACCCTCCCGTGATAGGCGACGAGAGGGAAAAGAATGTTAGGAGTTCCAACCATGAATAACAGTTCGTTGGAATTTTCGCCATTTAATTGGCTATCACTCGTGTCGGGCTTGAACCGACGTTTCGCGCTGAAATACATAACAGTAGAAGATACAAACTTTTAAAGGAGCTGACATTATGATACAGGTTTTATAAATGAGCGCGCGTGTTACGTTACACTACCGAGCGTAAAAACGGGGCGTCAGGTTTCCCCGTCTTAGAAAAAGAGTGTAAAAAGAAATAGCTTTCCGCTAAACTTTCACAATACCAATATATCGTAAAAGCTAGTGGAAAACTACATCATTTTTTCTAAAGTTTAAAGCGTATTCGCTAGGCCTAGTTTGTTGGCAAAAATTTCTAGCGTCTTATACCTGATGTTGTACGCTTGACTTGTTGACCAGCCCACGCGCTTGGCCACGTCTTCCCACGTTTCGATTCCGCCGTTTTTGAAATATTTCTCAACGATTAGCGTTTTAAAATGCGGGTTTATCATTTCAATCACGTCCAACGTGTACTCGATAGCGTCTTTCGCGTTTTCTAAAAATACGAGGCGCTCGTCTGATAATTGCTTGATTACCATGTTTTCGACTGTTTTCGCTCGTATGTTGCTCTTACCGCCTCCCACATTCTCGTCAATCTCTCGTACCGCAAGTTCCGCTTTCCTTAGTAGTATTTTCTTGTCGTATGAATAATATTCTTTAAATAGTTTCTCAAAATATGCTAGTTCTGACTTATCCATGTATTCCCCTTTGCATTTCCTTTAGTGCCTTTGATAACCGTTCTAAACCTTTGTTACTTGGCTGTTTATTAAATCCTTTTTCAAGCTCTTTATTGAATATTAGCCCCGCTTGTAACCATTTATCTGACGGCGACTTTATTCTAAAGAGTTTTCTTAAAAATTTATGTGGTCTAGTGTGTTTTATACATTTGTGCATAATTACCTCACAGCATTTTTTAAAAGGTTTTCTATCGTTCGTTGTCGTTCTAGCGCGTTTAAAATTTGTTCTGCCGTTTCTTTTACACATAATTGGCCATCTTCAAATCCGTGTCCATATACCCATGTAAACAACTTTCCGTCGTAGTTCACATACGTTTCAATACAAGCGATATTATTAATGTTTATCGCGTATGTTCTTGTTTCTTGGTTTGCGTCGGTTAGT